>CAZGLU010000001.1:0-34559 GCA_964526095.1 uncultured Anaerolineaceae bacterium
CCGCGACCGTCTCCCGCGCGGATTCCTCGCTCAGCTTGTAGGCGAACCAGTCCTTGTCCTGGGGCGTGCTCCAGTCCTGGAGCGCCGTGACGAAGCCCTTCAGCGGCATCTCCTGCGGATTGCCGAAGGCGAAGTTGTTCGAGGCAGGGTCGCGGTTGCGCGCCTCGAAGAACTCAAAGAAGCGGTAGAACGGGGCGAGCGCATTCGTAGCACGGTACAGGCGGTCGGACGTCGCGTGCGGGATAGCCATGGCCTGCTCCTTTTTGCTCGCGGGCAAATTCGGTTTATGGTTTTGTGAGCTTCTAGATTACTGAACGGCCATGATTCCCGCAAAAGGTCGTCCCGGCGCGCGCTACGGGGCCGAGTTAGCTTGGGACGCCTCGCCCGCGCCGCCCTGAGCCTGCCACGCGATATGGTCCGCCGTCACCGCCTCCGCGTCGATGCGGCGCGCGCGCTGCTCGTTGCGGATCCGGTTCTGGCGGAGGCGCCGGGCACGGTAGCGCTCCGGCCCGCCGAGCAGGTGGTCCAGCCGGGGCACGCCGCCGCGCGCCACGATCTCCGCCTGTCGCCGCAGATGCCAGCGCAGCCGGTCCGGCTCGGCCTGCCACTGGACCAGCACCATTTCCAGCTTCAGCGCGAAGTCAGACAGTACGCCGCTCGTCCGCGCCTCGTCGCGCAGCATCGCACGCAGGGCGTCCCGGTCCGGGTGCAGGGCCAGCAACGGGTCGCGGTAAATGTCGAGGATGTTCGGCAGCGGCGGCTCGTCGGCGCGGGAGGCGGACGACGCCCGGCGCGCCCGGTAGCGGGCCTCGAGCGCCAATACCTTCTGCGCCCATGCCGCGTGGGGCCGGTGGTACTCGATCTCGATGCGCAGCGCACGCTGCATCTCCGGGCGGAACAGCAGGCGCGGGTTTTGCTTCAGCGCGCGGATCAGCCGCGTTTGCTCGGCCACGTCGATGCGCGGCGCGGGCAGCGCCAGCCGGGTCGGGATCGTGATCGGGGGCAGGGGGGCGCGCGGCGGCACCGGGTCCGGCGTGACACGCGACTTCGGCGCCGCTTCGACCGGCGGACGCGGCGCGCGGCCCAACTGGCGCAGGCGCGTCCCCGGCTCATAGGCGGTGCTGGGGTAGGGCCAGGGCGTGCCGGTCAACTCCTCCCAGCGCGGCCCGGCTACGCTGGCGCTCTTGTACGTGGTGAACGTGCGGCCATAAGGCCCAAAGATGTTATAGCGGCTGCCTTTGCGCCGGATCGTATAACGCGGCGGCCCCTCAGGGGAGGCGTCGTGTGGGGGCTGGCGGGTCGGTTCGGCGGTTTTGGTTTCGTGCTCGGTGCTATCGGACGGGAGGGGGTGACGGACTTCACGCAGATCGGGCAGTTGCGATTCAGGCACGAAAGCATCTCCTGGCTTACACTGCGTTGGTCACCCTCCATTGTAGCCGAAAGCGCCCGGATTCAGGGTTAGGATTCGATGGAAGTTGTATTGAAGTTGTCTGAGGCAGGCGTTAAGCTGGGATGCAGGCGCGGCTTGCCGTAGTAAGGTAGCGCGCAGCCGAAAATTCGATTATGCTGAGGGCATGTGCCATCGGCACTGCCAGAGACACGCCAGCAGCACCCGGGCACGCAGGCCGTCGTAGTCGAACGTGAGAGTGGGTTATGGAATATAAGTTGTATGCCGCGAACCTGGCAGAATCAGTGACCCATGAACAGCTAAGGGAACTCCTGTCTACGGCCGGTACTGTGATCGATGTGCAGGCCGCGATCCACCCCAAATCACAGAAACCGACCGGCGGCGCGATGATCACGCTCGAGACGGACACCCCCCTGGAGGACGTCTTGAGCCAGTTCAACGGCCTGGAGATCGATGGGAAACGCCTCGCGCTGTCCCCCGCCGTGCCGTCCTTCCCGCTGCCCCGGATCACGCCCGAGCAGGAGGCGCTGGCCAAGGAGATCGCAGAGAAGCTCGAAGAGAAGGAAAGCGCGCCGTGCCGCCAGATCCTGCGGGTGGTGCGGATCTGCGGGATGGGCTTCGCACGCACGATCCTGGAGGAAGCGTTGAAGCTCGAGGAAGCGGGCGGCCTGATGGTCCTCGACGGCAGCCGCCGGCGTACTAAGGGCGGCGTGTTCTTCTACGTCGGGCGCGGGCGCATGACCTACGAGGTGCAGGGCGCTATCTTCCCGCGCGGCAAGCGGCGTCGGCTGGAGCAAAGGGCCATGGAGCAGGCCGAGGAGCGCGAGCTGAGGAAGGCCCGGGGCGAGAAAAAGGGCAAGGGGAAGGGGCCTCAGCAGAAGAAAAACGGGCGCGCCAAGGCCAAGCCGCCGCGGCAGGCCCCCGCCGCGAGCACCGAGCCGGGCGGCGAGGAGGTCACCGCCGCGCCGCCGGTGGACCTGGACGCGCTGCGCTCCCGACTCGACGCGCTGCGCCAGGCGCACCGCCAGGCCCAGGAAGACCTGACCGCGCTCCAGGCCAACAAGGGCGCCAAGTCGGTGGGCACGTTCAGCGCCATCAAGCAGGTGTTCGAGCTGCAGCGCCAGATCGACGAACTGTTGAAATCGTACCCTCAATTGAAATAGGCCAAGCGAGCAGCGCAACCGTCCCCCCGTCAGCGGAACACATCGTAGAGTAAGCGAGGGATGGACCATGAGCACACCCAACCGGCGGCAGTTCCTCAAGCTTGCGGCCGGGGCTGCCAGCACCCTTCTGGCCGGAGGGCAGATGGCGCCCCAGGCGGCAGCCGCCCCGCAGCGTAAGGCTCAGATCGCTTTCGTCAAAACGCAGGACCGCGCCGAGGGGGTGACCCGCGCCCTCGACCTGCTGGCCTATGACGGCGCGCGCGGCAAGCGCCTTTTCGTCAAGCCCAACTTCAACAGCGCCCACGCCGCCCCCGGCTCGACCCACAACGACACGCTCAGCACGTTGATCCGGCGCCTGCAAGCGGGCGGGGCCGAGCGGATCACCGTCGGGGACCGCAGCGGCATGGGCGTCACGCGGCAGGTGATGGAGCAAAAGGGCATCTTCCGCATGGGCCAGGAGCTGGGCTTCGGCACGATCGTCTTTGACGAGCTGGCTCCCGACGACTGGCTGCCGCAGACCGGCGCGCACTGGTCGCGCGGGTTCCTGATGCCGCGCCCGGTGCTGGACGCGGACGGCGTGATCCAGTTGTGCTGCCTGAAGACGCACCGGTACGGCGGGCACTTCACGCTCTCGCTCAAGAACTCCGTCGGGCTGGTCGCCAAGTACGACCCGTACAACGGCTACAACTACATGGACGAGCTGCACTATCACGGCGCGCAGCGCGAGAAGATCGCGGAGATCAACGCGGCCTACACGCCCGACCTCGTCGTGATCGACGGCGTGCAGGCCTTCGTACGCGGCGGCCCGGACGTCGGAGCGACGGTCAACAGCGAGGTCGTGCTCGCCGGGACCGACCGCGTGGCGCTGGACGCAGTGGGCGTGGCGATCCTGCGCTACTTCGGCACCACGCCGGAGGTGTGGCAGGGGCGCATCTTCGAGCAGGCGCAGATCGCCCGCGCGGTCGAACTGGGCCTGGGCGTCAACGGGCCGGACCAGATCGAGCTGCTCACCGACGACCCGGACAGCGCCGCCTACGCCGCCGCCATCCAGGACATCCTGGCCGCCTACGGCTGACCCGGCGGCGCGGCGGTCACCCCTCCGCCGCCGCCCCGCCCCGGCTGCAAACGACGCGGAACACCAGGGCGAACACACCCCCATGAACCGCCGTGATCCAGGCCGCGCGCCACAGACTCGCGCCGAGCGAACCCGCCCGCACGAAGAACAGGGCGCTGCTGGCCGCGCCGAGCGCCGCCGCCACGATGTACACGCAGGGCAGGGTGGGGGTTGCCGGGAACTTGATCAGGCGGCCCAGCACCGCCGGGGTCAGCACCACGCCGAGCAGCGTGGCACCCAGCAGGCGCGGCCAGTAGGTAAACAGGGTGGTCCAGCCATCCACGGTCAGCAGCGCCGCCGCCAGGTCCCTGGCGTGGACGACGACGAGCGCGGCGCTGAGCAGTGCGGCGAGGGCTGAGACGATGGGCGCGAGACAGTGGATGCTCTGGCCCGCCGGTTCCTCGTATGCCCGGAACATCATCGCGCTCCCCCGTATGACTCACCTTAACCCCAGTCTACACTAACTTTTGGGCGTAGGGCGTGCGTGGGGTGCGCGCGCAGCATCCGACCGCCGCGCGCGCAGCTTCGTACCAGGAAAGCTCATATAACTGATAACGTCGTAAGGCGTGCGAATGAAGGGGGTCCGCCGAAAGTCCATCGCGGCATCCGTCGAAAGACGGGTGTCTCCAAATCGTTTTGGGCCTAGGCTGAAAGACGGGACAAAAATCGCACACCCGCATAGCAACACGTTCGTCCCTGTTCGTGCGATTGGAGCAACACACCATGACGCGCCGCATCACCAAGATCATCCTCATCACCGTTCTCGCGCTCGGCAGCCTGCTGCCGGTCGCCTCGTCGCTCCGCCCTGCCTCGGCGCAGGCCGCCACTGCGGCCGCGTGGCGGGCCGAGTACTACGGCAACATCTACCTGTCCGGCCCGGCTGTGACCCGGACCGAAAGCAGCCTGTCGTTGAACTGGGGGGCAGGCGCCCCCGCGCCGGGCGTCCCGGCGGACTACTTCAGCGCGCGCTACGGCACCGATGTCTACCTGGCGTCGGGCACCTACCGCTTCACCGTGCAGGCCGACGACGAAGTGAGCGTGAAGATCGGCTACAACCAGTGGGAGCCGCCGATCATCAACACCATCGACGACCCGAAGCCGGGCCAGACGCTCACCGCGGACGTGACGCTCAACGCGGGCACGCATCACATCCAGGTCGATTTTCGGGAGCGCACCGGCTACGCCTACCTGTACGTGAGCTGGGCACCCATCAGCGGCGGGCCGCAGCCCGGCCCGATCTACGACACGCAGCCGATCGCGACCGTCACGACCGGCGCGCTGAACGTGCGCGCAGTGCCAGACCCGGTTAACGGCGCCATCCTGACGCGCATCTATCGCGGCCAGACGTACGCGGTTGTGGGGCGTTCCGGCCTCAGCACGTGGTGGCAGTTGGACGTCAACGGCACGATCGGCTGGGTAAACGGCAACTACGTGCGCGTCCAGAACGGGCAGAACGCGCCGGTGCGGTGGCACGGGCACACGGGCGACGTCTACCCGCCCGCGCCCCAGCTTCCGGTCGTGCAGTGCCCCGGCTTCGCGCTCTCGCGGCTGACGCCCGGCGGGTGGGGCCGCGTGACCCCCGGCCTGCCCAACAACCTGCGCGCGCAGGCTTCCGCCAACAGCGCGTGGGTGGGCAGCATCCCCGGCGGGGCAGGGTTCTACGTCATCACCGGCCCGGTGTGCGGCTATAACACCGCCTGGTGGCAGGTGAACTACAACGGCATCGTCGGCTGGACGATGGAGGGCTTCGGCTCAACCTATTGGCTGCAACCCTGGTAACCCCCTGAAGGGCAACCCGGCCTGAAAACCATCAGGCAAACCACCGGGCGAGGGCATAGGACCCCCGCTCGGTTTTCTGTGCCTGTATCATGTTCGGCTGGCCGCCTGGCCTACTGCGACCGGCCAGTTGGCAGGGCGAAAATCCCGCCAGTCTGCCCCCCAAAAAGTGCGCTGCCCGGTCCATTTCAGGCCCGGCCCCTTTGGCGTATTGTTAAGTGGAACGCCCGTGAACCGCGTGCAGAACCCGACGACCTCGAAAGGGAGTTAAATGGCTCGAAGACGGCGCCGCGCACGACGCACCCCGCTTTTCGGGATCAACCCGGCTGCGCTGCTGCTGCTTGCCATCCTGTTGATCCTCATCATCTTTTTTGTACGGGACGGCGACGGGATCCACCTGAATCTGGGGAGCCTGGGGGACTCGAACGCCGCCGCCTCATCCTCATACGCGGCGCGCAGCGGGCTGCATCTGACCCACCCGGCCGGGTGGGTGGTGAGCGAAACAGAGGGGATCGTGACGGTGGCGAACAATTTTCACGCGCTGGAGAGCGCCGAGCTTGACCCGGGCGACGTGTCGATCACCATCCTGCCGCCTTATCCGCCCGTGCTGCTCCAGGAATCCAACACGACCATGCAGGAGGCGCTGGTGAACCGTGCCCAGGCCCGTTACGCCCCGGACGCCGTGGGCGCCCCGGTCGAAGATTCGATCGGCGGGCGGCCCGCGACGCGCGTGCCTTTGACCGCGCAGGCTGCGGAGGGCTTCGGCGTGGCAATCGAGCTGCCGGATGGTCACGTGGTGCTGGCCTTCGTGGACAGCGCGCCGGGCACGCTCGCCACGCAGGAGGGCACGGTCCGCGAGATCCTCAGCAGTCTGCGGTACGAGATCCCGGAGCCGACGTCGCCGCCGGCTTAACCCCTCACGGCGTCTCGATCATCTCGAACGACAGCTCGTAAGGCTCGCTGACGTTGGACGTCTCCCAGATGATGGTGCATTGGCCGCTGGGCAGCAGCGCCTGGGCGCCGTTCGCCGCCTCACCACGCGTGACGTTGAGCAACACAAGGCTGTTCGTCGGCTCGATATCCGCACACTTGCCCTGAATGATGTAGCCGCGCAGGATGAAATAGCCCTCGGTCGTGACCGTCACCCGGTAGAACCCCTGTGGGAAGCGCATCGGGTCGTAGACCCGCGGGCCTACATCGGAGAACGACCAGCCCCGGCACAGCGAATGTACGGCGGCGAACTGCAGCCGCAGGCGGTCGAAGGTATCCAGCACGGCATCGGGTTGGGTCACGTTCACGGCTTGCAGCGCGGTGATCGCATCCTCCACCTGTGCCGCCAGGTATTCCGGCGGACATTCATCACCCTGCGCATGTACGGCCCCGACATGCCCCGCCAAGAGGCCGGGCACCAGCATGAGCAGCCCCCAGGCTACCAGTAACGGCTTCATACGTCCCCACGCCTTTCTGTGATGCGGCAGTGCCATCCCCAGACGCCGGTCACGGGTGGGGAGCACTGCCCTCCGTCGCACATACACACGCCGGATCACGCGATACCTTAAGCTTAATATGAGCTTACCACATACGCACGCTAGTCACGATAGAGGTGTGGGGCCGTGCAGGGGGCATCTGAACTGGTAAGCGTGCCGTTGTATGCCGCGCGTAGACTCGTGACGTGGCGTGACGGGGTCGAGCCGTTGCGCCCGGCGGGGAGGGGCAGTTGTTCTGAAGGGACTCAAAAGAGCACGGACCAGTGCCGTTGCACCGGTGCCGTGCTCTTCCACCCCGGAGTGAATCCCGTCCCAAGAAGTGCCCCTAGGGTATCATATGTTGCACGGAATGGGCCGCGAGGCGGACACCAGAAGTGCAATTATTGCAATTGCTGTATTGGAGTTGAGATGGATCCTAAGGAATTGAGCGACGCCTACACGCGGCAACTGCGCGAGTGGGTCGAACGCTCTGAGCACACGCAGAAGCAGCTTGTCGCATTGTCCGCAGGGGTGCCGCTCGATGATGTGTTGGACGAGACCAAGCTGAGCCGCCTGATCCAGGAGCCTCCGGCCAACGTGCGCCGACGGCGGCCGTTGCTCAAGCTGCTAGCCGTGCTGTACAGCCTGGGGATCATCTCCTGCGAGGAGGCTGAGGCGTTTTGGCACGCGTACAGCATCGGCCCGCTGCCCGACGGCCTGACCTGGGAAGCGGTGTGTGAGCTGTTCGAGCAGGCGCAGCCGGCGAGCCGCGCGGGGGCCGAACGGGAGGCGGAGCCAATCGCGCCCGCGCCGGAGCCATCCCGGCGCCGGTTCCCCGCCGGGGCGCTGGTCAGCCTTGTGACCGCGGCGGGGGTGATCGCGGCGATCCTGTTTGGCCGCGCCCTGATCCTGCGGGATAGGGCAGGGGGGGCGACAGCGTCCGACCCGTCCGGGGCCTGTATTGGGCCGGTCCCGCGCGTCGAGCCTGAGTTCCTGTACGACCAGGGCGTGAGCCTCTACGGCCCCGGCACCGATGCCCCCCACGCCGGTGCCCTGTCGGGCCAGGTGCGCACCCTGGCTATCGATCAAACCGGGGTGTGGCTGGGGTACGCGCCGGGCGCTGACGGCCTGGACGGGGTCAGCCATTACATCCGGGGACAGAAGGGGTGGATGCACTGCCTGGGCCTCGCGCTGTCGGAGGGGCAGGTGGTGAACGACTTCGCCTTCGGGCCGGACGACACGGTTTACGTTGCGACGGACGGGGCCGGGATCGCCCGGCTCAGGGACGGCGAATGGATGGTTTACACGACCGATCACGGCCTGCCGAGCAACGTGGTTTACGATCTCGCCTGGGACGATTCCGGCGTGCTATGGGCCGGTACGCTGGAAGGGGTCGCGGAGCTGATCGGCGAGCACTGGGAGGTGGTGTACCGGGCCGCCGTAGGCAAGCTGGCCGGTAACCAGGTCCACAGCTTGCTGCTCGACGACAGCCACGGGGCCCGCTGGTTCGGGTTGGCGTTTGGCGGCCTCAGCCGCCTGACGAGCGACGGGCAGTGGTCCACCTATCTGGACGACGATGGGGGCCTGGGCAACATCCGTGCCCTCGTCGAGGACGAGGCGGGCGGCGTCTGGGTGGCAACCGATGGCGGCGGCGTGGCCTACTTCCACGATGACACATGGGAGGTCTTCACGGCGGCGAACTCCGACCTGCCCAGCGACCGGGTGCAGGATGTCGCGTTGGACCACTTTGGCCGCATCTGGGCCGCGACGGATCAGGGCGTGGCCCTGACGGCGGATCGTGGCGCGAGCTGGCAGCTTCACTCGCGCCTGGACGTTTTGGATATCGCCTTCGGGTGCCCCGGCTGCGACTACGACGAGGACGACGTTTGGCTGGCGGTGCGCGGGCGCGGGGTCGCCCATTCCGGCCTGCCCCCGGCGGCGCCGCTCGTACGGGTCGAGGCCCCGCTGCCCCAGCAGCTTAAGCCGGGTGAAAAATACGTGTTCGAGGTGACGGTTGAGGTCCTGTCCGATCGGCTGGACGAGGGCGACGGCCTGTTCAGCACCACGCCGGAGGCCGCCACCACCTACGGGGCCTGGCCGCGCATCCCCGTGGTGGGACACGTGGCGCGCGGGCAGAGCTACACCTTCTCCAATATCGCGAACCCCATCGTGGCGCCGGAGGAGCCGGGCACGTATCAGATCGCGTGGCGTCTGTGGCAGAGCAACCGCTATGCGTCTGAGCCGATCGTGATCGAGTTCGAGGTGGTGGACGCCTAACGCATCGGTCCTGGCTTTCCGTGCGCCCCGGCTGGCGGGGCTGTCCGGTTGCGTATTCCGAAGGGGTCTGCTACTGTACGAGGTTGGGCGGCTTGACAGTTGCTCCCGGCTTGTAATCCCGCTTACCCAAGAGCATCTCTTCCCACCCCGGTCGAGCCGCCTATTATTTTTCCCTTCAGAAGCTACCCCGCCGCTTCCTGTGGCACGTGCTGGTCCCCGGCGCCTTCACCTTCGAGCATGGCGCGTACCCGTTCCAGGGTTTCGTCGTCCGACAGCACCAACAGCGTGTCGCCCGCGTGCAAAACGGTCGAGCCGCGCGGGATGAGGAATTCCCCGTCCCGGCCCAGCAGCACGATCAACGCCGCCTCAGGGATGTTCGCCGACACGATCGCCCGGCCCGCCAGCCCTGACCGTTCCGAGACGGTGATCTCCTGCAGCCGGCTCTGGATATTCGTGCCGGGGACGACCTCAAGGGGCGGGATACTGCGCTGCTTGATCGGCTCGTCTACGCCGAGCCACCGCGCCACAAGCGGCAGCGTTGTGCCCTGGATCAGCACCGAGGTCAGCACGACGAAGAACACGATGTTGAAGATCGTGGCGGCCTGCCCGACCCCGGCCACCAGCGGAAAGGTCGCCAGCAGGATCGGCGCCGCGCCGCGCAGCCCGACCCACGACACGAACAGCTTTTCGCGCAGGCTGAGGTCGGTCAGAATCGTGGTCAGGAACACAGCCAGCGGCCGCGCCAGGACGATCAGCCCGCCCGCGATCAGCAGCCCGCGATCGGCGATGGA
Organism: uncultured Anaerolineaceae bacterium; assembly: GCA_964526095.1. Lineage (GTDB taxonomy): Bacteria > Chloroflexota > Anaerolineae > Aggregatilineales > Aggregatilineaceae > Aggregatilinea. The sequence goes on from CAZGLU010000001.1 coordinate 9,996, forward strand.
CGCCAGCTCGGACGGGAAGACGAGCAGCCCCAGGGTCACGAAGATCACGATCTGCATCAGCCAGCCGAGGCCGTCATGAAAGCTGATGAGGGTCCGCTTGTGGATGAAGCTGTACTCCCCGGCGACGATGCCCGCGATGTAGACCGCCAGGAAGCCGCTGCCGCCCAGCGCCCCCGTCACACCATAGATGAACAGCACCGCCGCGACGGTGACGACCGGGTACAGGCCATCGTAGGCGAGGTTCAGCCGGTTGATCAGCATCACCAGCAGCCGCCCGCCGATGTACCCGAACAGCGCCCCGAGCACCATCTGCTGCACGAAGAGCGGGATCAGGCTGAGCACCGATAGCGTGGGGTCCTTGACCAGCTCGATCACGCCCACCGTAAGGAAGATCGCCATCGGGTCGTTGCTGCCGGATTCCAGCTCCAGCAGCGGCTTAAGCCCTTCCTTCAGGCCCACCCCTTTACTGCGCAGGATCGCAAACACGGCGGCGGCGTCCGTCGACGACACGATCGCCCCGACCAGCATGCTTTCCTGAAGGGAAAATCCCAGCCCGGCCATCGATACCACCGCGCCCACAACCAGCGCGGTGATCAGCACGCCCAGCGTCGCCAGGATCGCCCCTTTGCCGAGCACGGGCCGGATGTCCGCGACCTCCGTATCCAGGCCGCCCGAAAACAGGATGAACGCGAGGGCCGTCACGCTGAGGAATTGCGCTACACCAGGGTCATCGAAATAGATCCCGCCCGGCCCCTCAGAACCGGCAAGCATCCCGACCCCCAGAAACAGCAGCAGCGCCGGGATCCCGAAACGGGCCGAGAGCTTGCTGGCCCCGAGGCTCACCAGCAGGAGCAGCGACGCGACCGCCAGGGTTTGCTCAATGGTCAGGCTCAAAGGTGTGCTCCTAACAGTTCAAAACGCTAGCACAAGGTGTTTTGCCCGCTACCTCCTGGAATGAGAACGGCTGTGGAGGACGATCAGCGCCACGACCGGCATGATCGCGATCCCGGCATGCCAGGCTTGAAGTCGATGGCTCCGGCGTCATGGGTTGACGCGCCGCTCCCTGTGTAGGAGGGCTTGCCAGGGCCTGTTCTATAGTTATCCCCGGTTTTCCGGCCCCTTTTCCCTCGTAAACGGGGCGAGGGAAAAGTAAAACGCCGGGCAAACCTGTAACAACCTGTAAAAAAATACCAGGGATGGGCAGGGCTGTACACCCTTTTTCTACTGTAAGTTCTATTACAAGCTGCGCCTCAACCACACCGCCGCATCACAACCAGCGTTCCAGCCACGCCAGCACCTCGGCGCGCATGCCGGGCGTCTCCACGTGCTGCACGTCATAGCGGCTCATCCGCCATGCGTCCGGCGCCCCGGCGGCGGCGTAGACGTCACGCAGCGCCGCGTCGATGCGGTCCAGCCCGGCGGCGGGGGTCAGCGGGTCCAGGTTGCCCGCCAGCCCCAGGTGCGGCCGGGGGACGATCAGGGCGTTGATCTCGGCGGTGGTGAAGTGCTTCAGCAGGCCGGGCACGTAGTAGTAGATGCCGTGCCCGCCCAGGCCCCCGGCGTCGATCAGCGCCTGGAAGTCGGTCAGGCAGCAGATATCGACGCACACCTTGATGCGCGGGTCCAGCGCGGCCAGGTACCACGCCATCGTGCTGCCCATCGACATGCCGAGCGTCGCCAGGCGCGCGGCGTCCACGTCGGGGCGGGAGATGGCGTAGTCCACCGCGCGCAGGCTGTCGTAGACCATCATGCCCCACAGCACCTGCCCGCGCCACAGCATCAGCTTCACCAACTCCAGTTCGGGCAGGTCGTGTCTCTCGCCAAAGCACCACGCGTCGATGCACAGCGCGGCGTACCCCTGCGCGGTGAGCGCCTCGGCGTAGGGCGGCGACTGCAAATACTCCCGCCCGTTCAGCAGCTCGTCCTTGCCGATGTGGTAGGCGCCGCCGTGGCTGTGGTTGTAGATCACGGTCGGGAACGGGCCGCCCCCCGCGTTGGGCTTCACGAAATAGGCCGGGACCGGCTCGATCCCGTTCAGGTCGAGCGTGAGGACTTCCAGGTGATAGCCGGCGCGCGCCTCCTCGCGGACCAATTCCGCCGTGATCGGGCGGTTGAGGTCGGGCAGGTCACCGAGCAGGCTCAACAGTTCGGCGCGGCGCGCCGCCGGGTCGGTCTGACGTTCTTCGGTCGGGTGCATGGCTCACATCCCAGGGACACAGGGGCAGCGCCCCCTCGCAGCAGATCAAGCTGCCGTACTCTAACACAACTTCGCGCGTGGAACATCCCCTCGCGCTCGTGATCCCGGCCCCACCGTCCCCTGTGTAGGGGCGGATCAGACCTTACCCCTGGCGGTAGCACCGGGCGGGTTGAAAACCCGCCCCTACGGGCTTTTCTCCCCTCTCCAGCCCAGACTGGAGAGGGGTCGAGGGTGAGGTCTCGCCGGTGGCCGGGTTAACCCCTCCGTTCCCGCCGTCACGCGCTATACTGGGCACAGAAACCCGGCGACCTGATTCACCTACTGCGAAGGATGATCCCTATGAAACGTTCGTTGCATGCATTGTTGTTGGGGGCACTCGCGCTGGCCCTGGTTATCGGAGCGGCGCCGGACCTCGCTCGCGCGCAGGACGGCAACCCCTTCGACGACGAGGTGTCGCTGCTGGTCCCGGAGGTGATCGCGGAGCTGGCGCACGACCCGGCGGCGTTCACCCAGGGCTTCCTGTACTACGACGGCCTGCTGTACGAGAGCGCGGGGCAGTATGGCGAGTCCACGCTGCGCCTGGTGGACCCGGAGACGGGCGAGGTCCTGAAGTCCGTGGACGTGCCCGCCGAGTACTTCGCGGAGGGGCTGGAGCGCGTCGGGGACCGCCTGATCCAGCTTACGTGGCGCGAGCAAACCGCGTTCGTGTACGACCTGGAGACGTTCGAGCAGATCGACACCTTCAGCTATACGACCGAGGGCTGGGGCCTGTGCTATGACGGCAACGTGCTGTACATGAGCGACGGCAGCCCGTTCCTCACCCTGCGCGACGCCGAGACGTTCGAGCCGATCTTCTCCGGGCTGGTCACGCTCCAGGCGCAGCCGGTGAGCCGTCTCAACGAGCTGGAATGCGTGGGGGACGTGATCTGGGCCAACGTCTGGCAGACCGATTACATCCTGCGCATCGACAAGACCAACGGCGTGGTGACGGGCATCGTGGACGCCTCCAACCTGCTGACCGAGGAAGAGCGCGCGGCGCTGGGCGCTCAGGACGTGCTGAACGGCATCGCCTACAACCCGGACACGGACACCTTCCTGATCACCGGCAAGCGCTGGCCGAAGATGTTCGAGGTCCGGTTCGTCGCCGCGCCGGAGCGGTAGCGGGCCGGGTCGCCTATGGGCACACCTCCGCCGGTTGACGTGTTCGCCCCCCTGTACGGGAGCAAGACGATCAACCTGACGACCTTCAAAAAGGGCGGCGTCCCGGTTGCGACCCCCGTCTGGTTCGTTCCGCTGGACGGGCGGCTCTACGTCCGCACGGGGCGGACCACCGGCAAGGTCAAGCGCATCCGCCATGACCCGGTCGTGACCGTCGCGCCGTGTACGAGCGAGGGCCGGGTTACCGGCCCCCCGCTGCCGGGCATAGCGCGCGTGCTGCCCCCGGACGAGGCGGATGCGCCGCGCCGGGCGTGGGCGCGCCGGTACCGGCTGGAGCGCGGGCTGCTCGGCGTGGCGCGTGCCGTGCTGCGCCGCCCGGAGGACGACGTCGTGTTCATCGAGATCAGGCCGGTATAGGCGGTGCCAGGGGAATAAAACAGGGCCGCGTCTGCGAATTGGCCGCTAGCGGCTAGCCGCTAAGGGGGATTCTTCCCCGCAAAATACAGAATCGGTGTATAGTAGTCCTAGAAAAACGAAACACCCGCGATGCCCTCAAAGCCCTCAAAGAGGTGCGAGTGTCCGTCATCCGTTGGGGTCCAGACCGTCAAGTCGAACCCCAGTTCAGTTACTTAGAGTATACCGCAAATAGCAAGACCGGCAAAGCTCTAAGTTAACACCCCCCCCAACGGACACCGAGCACCCGCACCCTATGCAGCAGAGGGCATTGCAGGCAACCGTTTTTCCTCGCGCCTGCGGCCTTATGCCGCCAGCTTCAGGGAGGAAGCTGATGTCCGTACAATCCGCAACTGCCCGATCCTTTCCGTCCGGCTTCGTGATGATCGACAACCGCGCGGTAGACGCGCACGATCTCAGCCCGCGCGCCCTGGCGCTGTACCTCATCCTGAGCCGCTACGTCAGCCATGAAACGGGGCTGGCCTTCCCCAGCATCACGCACCTGTGCAAGGTGGGCCACATGGCCCGCGCGACGGTGGTCAAGTACCTCAAGGAGCTGGAGTCGAAGGGCTGGATCGAGGTCATCCGCCGCCGCAAGCCCAACAGCAAGGAACGCGAGGTCAACCACTACCGCGTGAAGGTCCCGGGTCAGAAGGATGCACCCCCGGCGCAGGCCCCACGTGGTGGTGTCGCGAATGAACCAAAGGTGGTTCAAGCCCTGAACGAGGGTAGTTCAAGCCGCGAACGGGGGGTAGTTCAAACGCTAGACGGGGGTAGTTCAAACCCTGTACAGGGGGTAGTTCACGAATTAGACGGGAAAGACACCGACGCCCAAATAGACCAAGAGAACAAGACCAACCTGACTCAAGGGGACGCGCCGCACAGCGCCGCACCAACGCAGCGCGATCCGGACCGGCCCGACGATGAACAATCCCCCCAGAGATTATCTTCTCCTCCTGAAGATCAATCTGAAAATGAATGGCACAACTTCTGCCACAAACTCGCTGACCTTTGCTGCCTGGACTACAACGCCAATAAAGACAAGATCCACAGGTTCGCCAGCCGGTTGTGGAACAAAGGAAACGGCTACACGGTCGAGGATCTAAAAACCTTTAAAGCATGGTGGTACCAGCATGATTGGCGCGGACGTAGGGGCGAACGGCCGACTGTGCAGATCGTGGCAGAATATATCCGGATAGCCGTCGAAACGCTGGGCGTGAGCAATCAAGGCGACGATCTGCAAAGCTACCTGGCACGCCAGGGAGAATACGCGTCCATCATCCATTATTGACGCCTGACGGCGTCGGGCAGGGACAAGCCCTGCCCTTTAAATAGGCCGGGCGCCGCGAAAAATCGCCGCGTGAACGCGCCGGGCCGCAGCCGCTCGCGTTGCGCCGGGCAGGGCATCTGCCGGGGCCGGTCCTGCGTGCCTGCGTCAGGCTGGCGGGGGCCGGTGCGCGCTTGTGGGCGGGGCAGGATAGGGGTGCGCAGCTTTCGGCCTGGGCGCTGGCCGCCGCTAGCTGACGCTCAGATGACGCCTCCCCTGCTACAACCGCGCGGAAAAGCGTCTGGTAGTTGAGTACTATGAGGTTTTCCCCTACACTGTAAGTAACACAGTGGATAAGGCAATCCCGTCCAACCAGTAAAACAGGGGGACCACCATGCGCAACTTAGCCTCTCTCAGCCGCCATACCGTGGTGGCTGTGGCCCTGATCGTGACCCTTCTCGCCGGTCTGATCCCGTTGGGTGTCGCTTCCGCCCAGCAGACGGGTACCGCGCGGGTGACGTGCGTAGCCCAGGATGTGCACCCCGCGCCTGACATCTACTCCGGCAAGATCACCACCCTCTTCCAGAACCAGACCGTTGCCATTGACGGCACGACCACGGGCCAGGGCACGGAATGGACCCGCGTCTTTGTGGCGGGCACAAGCGGTTGGATGAAGTCGGTCTGCCTGGAGGTCATCAGCGGGTCGACCGGCGGCGGCCAGCAGCTCCCCAGCGGCGCGTATGCGGTGGTCAACACGGGCGCCCTGCATGTGCGCAGCGGCCCCGGCACGCAGTTCCCCTCGATCTTCTCAGTCTACCGGGGCACGGTCCTGGGGCTGATCGCGCGGGACGCGAACGCGCGCTGGATCAAGGTGTCGCTCGATAACGGCGTGGTGGGCTGGGTGAACTCCGGCTACATCCGGACCAGCTACCCGCTGTCCAGCCTGCCGCTTGATGGCAGCGAGGTTCCGCCGCCTTCGCAGCCGCCAGCAGGGGCCTTCGCCACCGTGACGACGGGCGCCCTGAACGTGCGCAGCGGGCCGGGGTGGTGGTACAACGTGGTGACGTCGGTCTATCGCGGCACGACGGTGAGCCTGCACGCCCGCAACGCGGACGGCTCATGGGTCAAGATCTCGCTGAACAATGGCGTGGTGGGCTGGGTGAACTCAAGCTACATCCGCGCGTCGGTGGGCATCCTGTCGCTGCCGGTCGAGGCCGCCTACGTGCCGCCCACGCAGCCGACATACCCGACCTATCCCACCTACCCGACGTATCCAACGTATCCGACTTACCCCACGCCCCCGACCACGACCTGCCGGACGTACCACACCGTCCAGGCCGGGCAGAACCTGTTCCGCGTCTCGCTGCAATACAACGTTCCCCTGTACACCCTGGCGGCGGTCAACGGCATCTACGATGTGTCGCGTATCTACGCCGGGCAGCGGCTCTGCATCCCCTAGCCCGTTCCGTCCGATGAGCAAAGCCCCGCTGCGTGCGGGGCTTTTTTGATCGCGTTTGATCACCGGTGGAGGGGTAAGCGTCCCCGGCCGGGGGATCACTTCTGTACGTTGTAGTAGGCGCCCAGGATCACCGCGTCCTCGGCCAGCGCGACGGGCAGATCGGGTAGCCCCGTCTCGCGTGCGATGCCCGTCCGCACGTGGAACATGACGAACGTGGAGAGCGCGGCGACCAGCCCGCCGATCAGCGCGCCGAACTCGCGGCGCTCCCGCTGGGCGGCGCTCAGGGCTGCGCCCGCCAGCGCCCCGGACACGGTGCGCCCGACGAGCGACGGCAGCTCGGTGCGGTTCGGAACGAACGGCATCTTGTCCGCGACCATCTCGCCCAGGGCCATCATGCGGAAGGCGTCCGCCGTGCGCCCTTTGCAGAGCGAGCGGGCAGGCTCCGGCAGCAGGCGGCAGATGTAGCTGTTGGACAGGTACGTGCTGACCAGCGCCAGCGCGCCCATGGACCGCATCCCCGCGACCCAGCCCGCGCCGATGATCTGGAGCAGTGCTTTCTGCTTCATGGCTGCTTCAAGTCCCTTCGCTCTCACCCGTGGTAATGAGCCGCGCGCATGGCACGCACGGGCAGTAATCGGGTATGCTCGTACCTTACTGGATTGTCGCAGAAGCATTCGGTGAGGGACAAACAGGCATGCTGCGCGTGTACTCGTGGAACGTGAACGGCGTCCGGGCCGCCCAGAAGAAGGGGCTGCTGAACTGGCTGGCGCAGGTTGACCCGGACATCTTGTGCCTGCAAGAGACCAAAGCCTCGGTGGACCAGCTCGAGCCGGAGCTGGCCGCCCCGCCCGGCTACCGTACCTATTGGGCCTCCGCGACGCGCAAGGGGTACAGCGGCGTGGCGCTGTTCAGCAAGATCGAGCCGGTGAGCGTGCAGCTTGGGCTGGGCATCCCGGAATACGACGACGAGGGCCGCACCATCGTCGCGGATTACGGCGATTTCGTCCTGATCACGGCGTACTTCCCCAATGGCGGGCGCGACCTGCTGCGCGTGCCGTTCAAGATGGCCTATAATGAGGCGTTCCTGGCCTACGTGGATACGCTGCGCGCGGCGGGCCGCTCGGTGATTTTCTGCGGCGACGTGAACACCGCGCACCGCGAGATCGACCTGGCGAACCCCAAGAGCAACGTCAAGAACACGGGCTTCCTGCCGGAGGAACGCGCCTGGCTCGATCAGGTTGTCGAGCGGGGTTACCTCGACGTGTACCGCATGTTTTACCCTGAGGAAACGGGGGCGTATACGTGGTGGCCGTTCTGGGGCGGCGCGCGCGAGCGAAACGTAGGCTGGCGGATCGATTACTTCTTCGCCACGCCGGACCTCCGGGAGCGCATCGTCGCAACGGAGATCCACTGCGACGTGATGGGATCGGACCACTGCCCGATCAGCATCACGCTGGATTTCTGATCCCCGGGCCGGTCGCGCTCAGCCGGTCAGCCACAGGCTCGCGGCGAAGATGGCGAAGATCAGCAGGCTGGCGGTCACCTCGAACAGCGCGCCCACGATGTAGAACTTGAGCGCCAGCCGCCCGGCGTCGAGGGCCTCGCGCCACTCGCCGATGCGCATGAACTCGAACAGCAGCGCGCCGAGCATCATGCCCGCCAGCGTGCCGAGGAACGGGATCGGGATGAAGATCGTGCCGATGATCCCGCCGAGGATGCTGCCCACGGTCGTCAGGCATGACCCGCCCTCCGCCTTGAACCCCAGCGCGGGTGCCCAGAATTCGGTGGTGGACCCCGCGACCATCACCAGCGTCATCAGCGCGACGGACAGGTACGTGACGCGTTCGAAGCCGTCGATCACGGCGAAGACGACGCCGATCGCCCACACGAGCAGCGGGCCGGGCAGAAAGGGCACGACGGACAGGATCACCCCGATGCCCATCAGCACCAGGGCTGCGATCATCAACAGGGTTTCGGACACGTAGCGGCGTTTCCCCTCCTGTGCGGTCCGAGCGGTGCGGCGTGCCTACCCGGTAAACACGCCCGCGCAAACCGAAGCGATCATGCGTGCCTCGCTCCAATGGATAGTACGTTTTCGGGGCGCGGGGGTTGTTCCGCCGCGTGGTTAGATTGTAGCGGCCCGAAGGTGCGGCGGCCTATCCCCGCCCTGCTGCGCTTTTCGGGTATGTGGAAGGGTTAGGCGGGTTGGAAACCCGCCCTACGGGACGCGCGGAGATAGGCTTTTTCCCCACTTCGGCGGGGTGGAATTATTATGTTGCGCAAAATGCGGGCCTTAGGGACAGCGTGCCGGGCGACGGCCTCGCTCGGCGGGGTCTACGCCGTGGCGAAAACCGCAACATAATGGACCTTGTGATGCGTTGTTATGACACATAGGATGGGGTGAATTGGCGCCCCGGCCAGCGCCGGCCGGGGATGCGGAGCCCCCGCCGTATGACTGCGCGGCGGGGGCTGTGGGGAAGGGAAACAGAAGTCTAGCCTGCGTCCGGCAGCAGGCTTTTGACGTGTTTGATGACGGATGGCAGCGCCGCCTGTACAGCGGGGGACAGTTCCTCGCCGTACTCGAACGAGTCGCCCGTGACGGTGATCAGCACCGTGCGGGGCGCGCGCCCGTAGATCGCCTCGGCACAGGCCAGCAAGCTCTCCGGCGTCATGTGATGGTGCAGCGACGGCGCGGCGTCCGGCTTGGGTTGGATCTCCTCGCAAGCGATGATGCCTGGTTGCGCACCCACCCGCGCATCGATCAGGATCGCCAGGGTGGCCTTGCTCAGCGCCTCAGCCAGCTCAACGGTGAGCTGGTGACAGGTGATGACCCACGCCTGGCAGGGGTGGATCGTCTCGGCCAGGTGCTCGGCTGCCAACCAGCCCAGCCCATCGTCCCCACGCAGGACGTTACCGTAGCCGATGATCACCACATCGTCGCAGGGTGGGTGCACAGGCATTATCCCCGGATCGCTTCGTCCAACAGCTCGCCGTTCGGGCCGCGAAGCTGAACGTGCAGCGCCAGCTCGCCCTGGGCGTGCGTCGAGCAGCTCAGGCACGGGTCGAAGGTGCGGATCACCGCCTCGACGCGGTTGAGCATCCCTTCGGTCAGGTTGTTGCCCTCCACGTAGCGGTGGGCGACCTGCTGCACGGCGCGGTTCATCGCCAGGTTGTTGTGTGTTGTGGAGACGATGAGGTTGGCGCGCGTGATGCGCCCCTGATCGTCCACCTCGTAGTCATGGATCAGCGTGCCGCGCGGCGCCTCGACCACGCCGATACCCCGGTAGCTGTTCGGCGTCGCATTGGCGCGCACGCGCGGGCTGAGGATCTCCGGGTCGCGCAGCAGTTGCTCGATGCGCTCCACGATCCACAGGCATTCGATCAGGCGGGCATAGTGGTAGTAGAACGAGCTGAGCACCACACGGCGGTCAAGCTGGCGGAACTCGGCCCATTCCTGGTCAGCCATCGGCGTGCCGCAGCTATCAACGACGTTCAGCCGGGCCAGCGGCCCCACCCGGTAGATGCCCTTGGGGTAGCCGAGCGCCTTGTAGTACGGGAACTTCATGTAGGTCCACGGCTCGACCGCTTCCCCGATGTACTCCGAGTAGTCGAGCGGGTCGAACCCGTTCTCGACGACATGCCCGCGTTCGTCCACCACGCGCAGCATGCCGTGATACATCTCCAGGCCGCCCTTCTTGTTCACCAGCCCCATGAACAGGGTTGGGAAGTTGCCGAAGGTGCGGATCTCCTCGTTGTATTCCACCAGCGAGCGCTTGAACCAGTCGATGTTGCGCCGCAGGATGGCGTACGCCTCGGGGATACCGGCCAGGATGCGGTCGCGCACGTCCTCGGTCAGCGGGCTGGCGACGCCGCCCGGCACGATCCAGGTCGGGTGCAGGCGCTTGCCCGCCATCCACTCGATGATCTCCTGGCCGAACTTACGCAGCCGCACGCCGTCGCGCACGACCTCCGGGTGCTTTTCCGCCAGCCCGAAGATGTTGCGCTTGGCCGGGTCAGACTCCATGCCGAGCAGGAAGTCCGGCGACGAGAGGTAGAAGAAGCTCAGCGCGTGCGACTGGAGGATCGACGCCAGGTTGACCACGGTGCGCAGCATGTGCGCCGCCTCGGGCAGCCGGATCGCCATGATCGTGTCGCACGCCTTGGCCGAGGCCATCTCGTGGCTGATGGTGCAGATGCCGCAGATGCGGCCCATCACGCCCGGCATCTCGTAGAACGGGCGGCCCTCGATGAACTTCTCGAAGCCGCGATATTGGGTTACGGTGAAACGCGCATCCTCAACCCGACCATTGTCATCAAGCTGGATCGTGACCTTGGAGTGGCCTTCGATGCGGGTGATCGGGTCGATCACAATCTGTTGGGTCATGTTTGGTTCTCCTAGGCGCCGGGCCGCGTCATCGTGTTGAGGACCGGCTCGCGTCCGGCCAGCAGTTCGGTCAGGACGTAGTAGATCGTATCTGCTGAGGGCGGGCAGCCCTGCACGAATACATCGACCTTGACGACCTCATGGATCGGGCGGACGTACGGCAGCAGCGCCGGCACGATCTGGTCTGGGTGTTGCGGTTGCAAGTCGACGTTCTCGACGTAACCCCGGTCCATGATATCCTGGACCGAGAAGGGGTTGCGCATCGAGGGCACGTTACCGGCCACGGCGCAGTCACCGAGCGCGACCAGGATGCGGGTGTGCGCGCGGATCATCTTGATCTTGTGCAGGTCTTCCTCGCTGCTGATCGCACCCTCGACCAGGGCCACGTCGACCATCTCCGGGTATTCCTTGTTGTCCACGAGCGGGCTGTAGACGACCTCGATCTGGTTCGCCAGCTCGATCAGCCGCTCGTCCATGTCGATCAGCGACATGTGGCAGCCTGAGCACCCGTCCAACCATACGGTTGCGACCTTGACTTTCCCGTTGCTACTCACTCTTGACCTCCCGCATGTTCGACAGGTACGGCAGGAACTCGTGCCGCTTGACCATCTCGCCTACCGCGCGGCCCTTCTCGACCAGCGCGCCGACCGGGCACACCTGGACGCACTTGCCGCAGCTTGTGCAGGTCATCGATTCGCCCCACGGGATCGCCAGGTCGGTGATCACGCGCGCTTCGATGCCGCGCCCGCGCACGTCCCACGTGTGCGCACCTTCGATCTCGTCGCAGACGCGCACGCAGCGCGTGCACAGCACGCAGCGGTTGCGGTCTACCACGAAGCGCTCGTGCGTCATGTCCACCAGGCGCACCGGCTGAAGGCTCGGGTAGCGCACGTGGTCCATGCCGAGCCGCTGCGCGAGGGCCTGTAGCTCGCAGTGGCCGTTGGAAACGCACACCGCGCAGACGTGATTGCCTTCGGAGAACAGCAGCTCCAGGATCATCTTGCGATAGTTGCGGAGCCGCTCGGAGTCGGTGAAGATCTCCATGCCCTCCTCGACGTGCGTCGTGCAGGCGGGCACCAGCCTCCGCCACCCCGCGATCTCGACCAGGCACAGGCGGCACGCGCCGGGCACGGACAGCCCGTCAAGCTGGCACAGCGTGGGGATGAAAATGTTGTTTTCGCGGGCGATCTCCAGGATCGTCTCGTCTTCATGGGCGCTGACGTCGCGCCCGTCGATCTTTAGCGTTTTTACGCGAGAGCGTACGGCCATGCCTCACCTCACTGCGCCGTCTGCTCAAGGGCAGGCGCGTCGATTAGCTTTTCCAGGTATTCTTCACGGAAGTACCGCAACGTGCTCAGGATCGGGTTCGGCGCGGAACCGCCCAGGCCGCACAGGCTGGCGTTCTTGACCAAGTCGCACAGCTCTTCCAGCAGCTCGATGTCCGCCATGGTCGCCTGACCCTTCGAGATCTTGTCGAGCAGGTTGTACATCTGGGCCGTGCCGACGCGGCAGGGGATGCACTTGCCGCACGACTCACTCTTGCAGAACTCCATGAAGTACTTCGCCACGTCCACCATTGAGGAGGTCTGGTCCATGACGATCATGCCGCCCGACCCCATGATCGAGCCGAGGCGGTTCAGGGATTCGTAGTCCACCGGCACGTCGAGGTACTCCGCGGGGATGCAGCCACCGGTGGGGCCGCCGGTCTGCACGGCCTTGAACTGGCCGCTGCCGGTCGTGCCGCCGCCGATCTCGTCCACGATTTCGCGTAGTGAGATCCCCATCGGCACCTCGATCAAGCCCGTGTTGGCAACCTGACCGGCCAACGCGAAGACCTTGGTGCCTTTGCTGTTCTCCGTGCCGATGCTGGCGTACCACTCGCTGCCGCGTCGCATGATCGGCGCGATGTTGGCGAACGTCTCAACGTTGTTGATCAATGTTGGCTTGCCCCACAGGCCGTGGTCCGCCGGGTACGGCGGGCGCGGGCGCGGCGTACCCCGGTTGCCCTCGATCGAGGCCATCAGCGCGGTTTCCTCACCGCAGACGTAGGCCCCGGCGCCCAGCCGGATCTCGATGTTGAAGTCGAACCCGGCGCCGAGGATGTTCTCGCCCAGCAGGCTGTGGCGCTTGGCCAGGCGCAGCGCCTGCTTCAGCCGCTCGATGGCGAGCGGATATTCGGCACGCACGTAGACAAAGCCCTTGTTGGACCCCACGGCGTAGCCTGCGATCGTCATACCCTCGATGATGCGGAACGGGTCGCTTTCCAGGATCGAGCGGTCCATGAACGCGCCGGGGTCGCCCTCGTCGCCGTTACACACGACGTACTTCGGCTCCCCGACCGCCTTCGCGACGGTGGACCACTTCAGGCCGGTGGGATACCCTGCCCCACCCCGGCCGCGCAGCCCGCTGCGCATGATCTCGTCGATCACTTCCGACGGGGACATATGGGCCAGGATCTGATTGAGCGCCTCGTACCCACCCGCGTTCAGGTAGTCCTCGATGCTCTCCGGGTCGATCACGCCGGAGTTTTCCAGCACGATCTTCACCTGGCGCTCAAAGAAGGGCATGTGCTCGTCGAGGCGCAGCGAGGCGAGCGGCTTCTTGCCGATGCTCTTCACCAGGGCGGGCACGTCCTCGACCGTCACCTGCTCGTACAGGATGCCGCCCGGCTCAACCGACACCAGCGGACCGGCGGCGCACAGGCCCATGCAGCCCACGCCCTTGATCCGGATCTCGCTGTCGCGCCCCTGGGCCTTCACTTCATCGATCAGTGCGTTCTTGATGCTGTCGCTGTGCTGCGAAATGCAGCCAGCGGCGGTGCAGACGCGCACGCAATACTGATACTGCCGCTCCTTCTCCTGCGCGTCGGCGGCCATCTCCGCGAGTTCGTCAAAAGTCATCATTGTTCAACAGTCTCCCGGTCTGCGGCGATGCGCTGGCTGATCGTCTCCCGGATACCCTCGGCGCTGACGTTCCCCAATACGTTGCCGTCCAACACGACCGCCGGGGCCAGCCCGCACGCGCCGACACAGCGCACGGTGAGCAGGGACAGCTCGTCGTCGGGGGTCGTCTCGCCGGAGCGGATCCCATATTCCTGTTCGATCGCTTCCAGCACCTGCCCCGCACCCTTGATGTAGCACGCGGTCCCCAGGCACACCGCGCAGGTGTGCTTGCCCTGGGGTTTCAAGTTGAAGAAGTGGTAGAACGTCGCCACACCAAAAACCTTGCTGGGCGAGACACGCAACGCCTGCGACACGAACATCAACGCTTGATCGTCGATGTAGCCGAATGACTCCTGAACCGTGTGCAGCGTTTCGATCAAAGCGTCGGGCCGGTAACCGTTGCGACGCATGGTCGCCTCGACTACCCGCCATCGCTTGTCATCGGACGGGAGTTTTGTAACGGGCTTCTGCATCATGTTTCCCTTTCAACGGGTATGCAATGCCCCCCCTTGAATGCCGGACGCAATAGGGGGAGGTTGACGCTGTTATTATGAGATTCGGGGGGTATTATTCAAAGTGATTTATTTCACAAATTGCTGAACTGATCAGCATATCGGCGCCGGACCGGGTATCGAGTTTTGAAGGTAACAGTGGTAAACTGCGAGCGGCCCCCGACCGGCGTCGGGGCGGCCACAGGAAGGCGGAACAGTGCAGCACGAGCCTGGCGTATGGACACACCGATCAGTGTAGCGAACCCGGACGAACGGACGGCGGCCCCCACCCTCGCGGACCGCCTGCGCGCGGCCCGGGTTGAGCTGGTCGCGCTCGCCCTGCTGGTCGGCGTCACCGCTGCGACCAGCCTCTATACGGCGTCGCGCATGTTCCGCTATGGCCCGCTGGACTACTTATTCCACATCGACACGGCGCAGTTGATGGCCGAGCGGGGGTCGATCGAACTGCCGCATTTCGGCTATCACCTGTACGTGATCCTGCTCGACGCGCTCCTGCCCGGCCTGAACGACCAGGGGCTGGCGACCGTCTCGATCGTGACGCTGCGTGCGGCGGCGGCGGTCGTGATCTTCCTGCTGCTGCGCGGGGTTGTCCGCAAGCCGCTGAGCTATCGCGCCGGGCTGGGCCTCGCCGCAGTCTCGTTCGCGCTGCTGGTCGTCACGCCGATCACCATCCCGACGTGGGACGAGGGCCGTATGTACCTCGGCTACATCGGCATGAACACCTTCCACAACCCGACGATCATCATGCTGGTGCCCCTGGCGCTGGCGCTGGCGTGGATCACCACGCGGATCACGTTCAGCGAGCCGGGGCGCCCCGGCCTCGCGCGGGACGCGGCGCTCGCGGCAGTCCTGCTCACGCTCTCGACGCTCGTCAAGCCAAACTACCTGTTGGCCCTGCTGCCCGCGGTGGGCCTGTTGTGTCTGTGGCGCCTGCTGCGGGGGGAGCGTCTGCCCTGGGGCGCGTTGATCGGCGGGCTGGCCGTGCCGGGCGTGATCGTGCTGGCGTGGCAGTACCTCTATACGTACGGCGGGCTGTCGTCCAGCGAATCGCTGAGCGAGGGCAGCATCACGTTCGCGCCGCTCAAGGTCATGAGCCTGCACTCGAACGGCGGGATCAAAGAGAAGTTCGCGCTGTCGGTGGCGTACCCGGCGCTGGTCTACGGCCTGTACTTCCCCGCGACGTGGCGCGACCGCTTCCTGACCCTCGCGGCGGCGGCGTTCGGCGTGGGGGCGTGCTACACCTACCTGCTGGCCGAAACGGACACGCGTGCCTTCGACGGTAATTTCATCTGGAGCGCTCAGATCACGCTGCTGATCGGGTTCGTCGCCGCGACCCGCTTCCTGGTCCGGCGGGGGGATTTCTTCGGGCGGAGCGTCTGGACGCGCCTGCGCGGCGGGGTGATCGCCGCCGCGTTCGCCCTGCACCTGTTCAGCGGCGTGGTCTTTCAGGCGGCCGGGGCGCCGTTGATGAATGACTATAAGAATGCGCCGCAGCCGGGCTACGACTACGCCCCGCCCACGCTCACCAGCACGCTCGACCCGGCGATCTACGACGCCTACCAGACCTTCCGCGCCCGGCAGATCCGCATGTACCTCACGGCAGACAGCTTTGAATGGGGGCTGCTGTGGGTCCCGGAGCAGGCCGAGCCGCCGCGCTACCCGCTGATCGGCGCCGCCGGGGAGCAGCTCGCCGCGAAGCCGGACCTGCCCCACGGCGACCGGGCGGCCTACTTCGACCTGATCACGCTGCTGCACAAGCGCCGCTATTTCGACCCGGCGATCCTCACCTACGAACAGGGGCAGGCCCTGACGCGCTGGCAGGCGACCGGCGCCCCCGCCGATCTGTTGGCGGCCGGCGCGCGCTACCTGCTCGCCAGCGACGAGTGGCTGGCGGCCCAGCCCGACGCGGTGCGGGCAGCCTTGCGCGACCCGGCGCAGTACGACCGCCTGCCCGTCGATGGGACGCTGACGCTGTACCGCGCCCGCACCGGCTGAGCCGCGCGCCGTTCGGCCCCTTGTGTCCTTATAATCCGATCAAGTACACAAGGGAGGGAACCACCATGAGACAGGGATTGGCGCTGCTGGTAATGCTGGACGGGGTCCTGACGACGGTTTTCGGCAAGAGCTTCCTGCGCTTCTTGCGCCGCCGCCTGCCCTTCCCCGTCCCGCAGGTTGCGATGTTCTTCCTGCTGTGGCCCAGTGGGCTGCTGCGCCGGGGCGCGGCGATGCAGGCCCTCGCCGGGCTGGGGCTGCTGCGCACCGCCCGCGATTGAGGCCGGGGACCACCTGACATCACGCCGCCGCGCCGGGTGTAGTTCATTCACCCGGCGCGGCAGCCTTGCTTTCCCTAAAAAACGATTCTTGCTGTATAGTAATAGCGTACCTTTAAAAACAAACACTCACGCCGCCAAGGTGGGAGGGGGGTGAGTGCTGCCACAAACAGTAGGGAAACCGGGTCACAGCCCGACAATTTTCCCTTGCCATGTACCTCTAGTATAGCGTAACAAGGCTGCGAGGCAAAGTCCCTACCGGCAGTACTCCCTCCAAGCGATCCCAACCTTGGCGGCATGAGCGGGCGTTTTTACCTTTGTGCCGCGCAGCACGTTGCGTGCTGCCACGTAAAGGAGAGTCCCACATGTCCGCAGAGGTTGCCGTTCAGCCGCGCACCCCGTTCTTCATGATCGCCAACGAGATCATCGACTGGTACCGCCTCAACCCCTACGAGCTGGCGCTGTACAATGCCATCGTGCGCCACCTCAACTACAAGACCCGCGAGGCTTACCCCAGCATCCGGCGCCTGGCGCAGTTGACGCAGATGACCCGCCCCACCGTGATCAAGTACATCCGGTCACTGGAGGAAAAGGGCCTGATCCGCGTCCGGCGCGCCTACAAGGAAGGCAGCCGCGAGCGCGCGGTGAACCGCTACGAGATCCTGCCGCCCTCGCCCTACTGCGACGAGCGTCCCACGTCCGCGGCCGCTCCGGAGGCGCGGGAAGCTGGTTCATCCAATGAACCAAAGGTAGTTCACGAGGTAGACGACGTTGGTTTACCAGATGAACCAAAGGTGGTATACGCCGTTAACCAGGGTGGTCAACGGGATATACCAGAGGTGGTAAACGAGGTTGACGAGGGTGGTAAAAGGGACGAACCAGGGGTGGTCAACGCTGTTGCCCGGAACGAAACGGGGGCCAAAAAAACGGAGCCTAACAACACTTTAAAAAGAGAGGATCCACCGAACCAGAGGGGGCCGGCGCTCCGCGCCGGATCGCGGTCGCCCGAGGGCGACGCGCCCGCCCCCGCAGCGGTCCTCTCCTCCTCTGAAGATCAGGCAGCTTTAAAGCGCGAAAACAAGCGCGACGAGTGGGACGAGTTTTGTTACGCGCTGGCCGACGTGTGCCAGCTCGATTTCGAGGCCAACCAGGGCCGCATCCGCAAGACGGCCAGCGCGCTCTGGCGCAAGGGCACCGGCTACAGCATCGCGGACCTGTACACCTTCGAGCAGTGGTGGTACCAGCAGGATTGGCGCGGCAAGAAGGGTGAATGCCCCCGGCTGCAATACGTCGCGGAGCTGATCCGCGCGGCGACCGCCGCCGACGAGGCCGCAGCCGCCGCCCGCCGACGCGGTGAGATCGCGCGCTTCGTGGGTGACTACGGGGACATCATCCAATACTAAGCCGGTCCGGACGGGTGTTGTTGGTTTAGCCCCCTACCCCGCCGGGACCGGCTCGTACAGGAACATAACGCGACGTGGGAGAGCGGGCGCGCGTGCGCTGCCCTGCGGCTCACGCCTCCTGCGCGCGCTCGGCCAGCAGCAGACGCAGGTGGCCCGTCGCGTTCATCAACTCGTAGGGCACGTTCGCCGTGTGCGGGTACTCCTCACGCAGCACGATCACGTTCGGGTAGCGTTCCTTGAGGTGCGGCGCGACCATGTACGACCCGCCCCCGGCGAGGATCACGCGGTCCACGTCGCCCAGGTCGTTCCACTGCTTCTGGAAGATGTCGCGCTCGATCAGGTCGGCCAGGCGCTCGCCCAGGTCGTAGATCCACTCGCTGAGGTCCACGCGCTCCTTGGAGTGGCGCAGCACCGCGTACCCGTTGCGCAGGTTGGTTTCGCACTCGTCCTCGGTCCAGTCCTCGCCCAGCTCGTCCATCGCCCAGCGCTGCATAAGCTGGTACACGCCGCTGATGCTGTTGGTCAGGCTGAGGGCCGTGTTCGCCAGAAGCTGCGGCCCCTCGAAGATGGCGCTGTCGATCGTGCGGTAGCCCGTGTCCACCACGCCGGTGCGCCCCTGGCTGAACTCGGCGTTGACGAAGCGGCCCGCCTCGTCGAGCATGTAGACCGCGCCCGCGCCCGCGCCCTCCGGGAACACCTGGGTGACCTCGGCCTCGATGCGGTAGAACCGCTCGTTGTATTCAACGCGGTACGCCCCGCCAAACTCCACCATGCGGTCGGCCAGCCGGTAGTAGACCGGCGGCGCGTTGAGCAGCCAGCGCACCTGCACCTTGAACTCGTCGGCCTCGCTGTCGATCAGATTTTCGAGGGCGCGCACCGTCCCGGCCAGGATCAGCACCAACTGGTACTCGCTGCCGATGCGCTCCTTGGACGTGATGCGCGTCTTCAGCCCCGGCAGGAGGTTGGCCGTGTCGCCCACGGCGAACGACTTGCGGTCCTGCCAGTTGCCGGTCTGCTGGTTCATGCGCTCGACGTGGATCGTGAAGCCCTGTGTGCCCTGCCCGCCGAGCCGCACATCTTCGACCTGCTGGATCACGCTGGGGAAGATGATCGGCGCGACACGCTCACCGATGATACAGGTCGTGCCGTTGCCGGGGTCGATCACCAGGTCGATGGGGTGCTTGACGGTGTACACCTTTTTGCGTCTCCTCTTACCCACGGTTAGCGCCCTCTCTGGAATTCGTCGCAGTACGCACGGATCGAAGCGATCAAGGCTTGCGCGTTGCTGGCCCCATCCACCGGGACCGGGTCGGGCGGCGGGAGGACCCGGCCCCCCTCCCTGGCCGGGCGTACGGGGCCACGTCGGCGCCGGGCGCTCATATCCAGCCCGCCGGATTCGACCAGTCCGGCGTCGTCTGCCAGGCCGGGCGCGCGGGTCCGTTCGGCATGGGGACGGCCCGCCCCCTGCTCCGCCATCAGCGCACGCAGGGCAGCCAGCTCCTGCATCACACTGGCCAGCGCGTCGCCGGGTACCTCGCTGCCGGAGGGCGGCGCGACCCGGCGGGCGGATGGCGCGCGCGGCGGCTGGACGTACGGCAGCAGCGCCTGAAGGTGGGGCGGCGGCTCCAACCCGGCCAGCAGGTAGCACGCCAGCTTGACGACCTTCGTCATGGACTGCGACTGCGCGAACCCGCCGAGCCACTGCTCAAGCTCCGCGTCGTGAGCATCGAACCGGATCATGATGCCCTGTCGTGTGCGGCGTGCTTTGCCCATGAGCGCCCTACCCTTCTGATTATACCGTCAATTCAGTGCGGCACTTGAACGGCGTGCTAGCACTATGCTAGCATAGGTAAGGGTTGTGACGCAATATGTATGTACATTCCGGGGGTACGCCGGGGGTAAACCCTGGTATGGGGTTATTAGAGCGCCCGACGAGGCGCCGCAGCCCGGCCCATACGGGGGTGCCAGGGCGCTGCAATGGTTACGCGCATACCCTATGCGTGCCTACGTAAACCCTTGTATGGCCCTTGTATTCGTCGCGCGCGCCCGCCCAGCCTGTGTTACAATGCAATCAGCGCCACCTGAAAGCGAGAGAGCTGCCCGTGAACCCCGCCGAGTTAGCCAAGCTGATCGAAGTCTCCGGCGATACCCTGCGCCGCTGGACCAGGGAATACCGGGATTACCTGTCGCCCTCGGCCACGCCGCCGAAGGGCCAGCCGCGCATCATGACCGAGCACGATCAGCGCGTGATGCTGCTCATCCGGACGCTGCGCAACGCCGGGCAGGACCGCGACGCGATCATCCTCACGCTGCAAAGGGAGCAGGAAAACGGGTGGTCCAACCTGCCCCCCCTGCCGGAAAACTGGGGCACCCCGACGATCCGTGCCGACGTCGCCGCCTCCCGCGCCTCGGAGCTGGCGACCGTCGCCGCGCTGCAAACGCAGCTTCAGCACGTGACCAAAGCGCTCGAGGACGCCCAGCGCCGCGTCGCCAGCCTGGAGGAAGCCCTCGCCGAAGCCGCCGAGCGCGAGCGTGCCCTGCGCGAGGAAAGCATCGCCCGCGAGCGCGCCCTGCGTGACCAGGCCGCCGAGGTTGAGCGCGAGCGGCAGGAGTTGCAGATCAGGCTGCTGGAGGCGAAGGGCGACGTGACCCGGCTGGAGGGCGATCTCAAGGCTTACGCCGCGCGCCTGGAAGCCTACAGCTTTGGCCGCGAGCGCCCGATCCACATCGTCTATATCGTGGCCGGGGCGCTGCTGTTCGGGGCGCTGCTCGTCGCGCTGATCTTCGTCATTGCGTCGCTGATTTGATCGGCGCGGTGCGGGTCCCCCCGGTACAATCAGGCGCGATGTCATCGCGCTTTTTTGATCGCTACATTTTTGATCGCCACATCAGGAGAACCACGATTATGGCTCAGCCTCATAAGGACATATCACCCGCCACGCTGGCGCTCAAGCGTCAGGCTGCGACCGTCGCCGTGGATACCTTCGTCCGCTCCGGGATGGCCCTCGGCCTCGGCTCCGGCACGACGGCGCTGGAGGCCGTGCGCGTCATCGGGGAGCGGCTGGCGCAGGGGACGCTGACGGATATCGTCGGTGTGCCGTGCTCGGTCTGGATCGAGGAGCACGCCCGCGCGCTGGGCATCCCCCTCGCGACGCTGGAGGAGCAGCCTGACCTCGCGCTGGTCATCGACGGGGCGGATGAGGTTGACCCGAACCTGGACCTGATCAAGGGCGGCGGCGGATCGCTGCTGCGCGAGAAGATCGTCGCGCAGGCGTCCCGTCGCCAGGTGATCATCGTGGACGAGTCCAAGTTGTCGGATGGGCTGGGCACCCGGTTCCCGCTGCCGGTCGAGGTCGTCACCTTCGGGTGGACGCAGCAGGAGGCCTTCCTGCGCGAGTTGGGCGGGCAGCCCACGCTGCGCCGCACGGCGTCCGGCGAGCCGTTCGTCACCAACCAGGGCAACTACATCCTCGACTGCGACTTTGGCCGCATCCCCGATCCGTATGCCCTGGCCGACACCCTCAAGCGCCGTACCGGGATCGTGGAACACGGCCTGTTCCTGGGCACCGCGGGGGATGTGATCGTCGCCGGGGCAGGGGGCATCCGCCACCTGACGCGTGACTGACCCGGCGCTGCTCAGTCGTCCGTGACGAGGAACTCCGCCCGGCCCATGATCTGCCCGTTGATCTGGACCTCGATCGCGTGCGGGCCGGGGTAGTAGCGGCGCGTGGTCACGGGCCGGAAGCTGTGCCGCCTGGTGACGGTCAACGCCCCGCCGGGCGGCAGGCTGGCCTTCGTCAGCTTGAAAACCTTGGGGGTGTGCTTCCCGTTGGCGCGCACCAGCCGCACGACGTAATCGATCATCAGGTTCTGCGGCGCGTCGCTCAAGGAGCGCACCTCGAAGGCGAACGTGACCTCGCCGCCCATCGGGATCGCGCCCGGCTTGACCGTCACCGGCCCCACCTCGACCCGGCCCCCCGCCTCGTAGCCGAGCAGCGCCAGGGCCGCCGGGTCGCCGCGCTTGACCAGCATGCGCAATGCCCGGTTCATGAGCTGCCGCATCTCCGGGGTGTCGTGTTCGCGCCAGCGTCCCAACACGTCGAGCACGACCTGCGGGTTGTCCTTGGCGATGTCGTTGAGGTTGTTCGCCACGCTGCGCCGCACGTATTCTTCGGGGTCCAGCTTCAGGCGTTCCAGCACGGGCAGGATCGGCGCGGGATCCGCCTTCAGCGCGGGCAGGGCGATGCCCCACGGCAGGCGCGGGCGGCATCCCTCGCTGGCGAGGCGGCGCACATGGACGTTCTCATGTTCGGCCCAACGTTCCATCTGGGCCATCATGCGCGGCTGGTCCTGCATGATGAACGGGCGCACCGCGAACTCCGCGCTCACCATCTGCGTGAACTGCTCCAGCGCGGGGATCGACGCCTCCCAGTCGTCCAGGCCGTAGACCTCCACGAAGTCCGGCAGGACCATCGCCTCGAACCCGTAACCCTGCATGGCCGCCCCCGCACGCCGCAGGATATCCAGGGCGGTGCGGTAGTCGGCGGGCAGCGCCTCCCCGAGGCACCGGGTCACGTGCCGGGCGCGGGCCTTCAGCTCGCGGCCCTCCCACGCGTCGTCGAACACGGCGGCCATGAACGCGTCGCGGTCGAAGGGCGGGTGCGCGGCCCGGACGGCGTCGGCCAGCGCGCCGATGGACCGGACGTTGAACAGGTTTTTGAACGGCTCAGGCATGGGGATCACCTCCGGGGCTGTGTGGCGAGCGGTGAGGCTGCCCGGCTGGCGGGACGGGGAGAATTAGAACACGCGTTCTCAATTCTGGCAAGGGATAGCTCGCCGCCTCACCGGGCGCCGTGCCACCAGATCGCCGCGTCGGGCAGGTAGTGGTCGAGCGGGACGAAGCCGCGCCACGCCTGCGCTGGAGTTTCTCCGGCGGGCGGTTCGTAGACCAGCGCCTCGACCGGCAGGCCGGGGTCCACGAACAGCGCCTCGCTCAGCGGCAGCACGACCTCGGCCACCACCGCGTGCGGGACGTACCCCAGCCGCAGCTCGACCTGGCGCTCGCCGCGCAGGCCGGGCCGGGTGCGTGCGTCGACGAAGTCCGGCACGCCCAGCGCCGCGACCACGTCGCCAAGCCGCAGCGCGGGCGCGAACAGGGTCAGCCGATCCACATAGGGGCTGTGAAAGCGCACCAGCGACAGGTAAAAATGCGCCCCGCCGGGCAGGGTGATCTCCCAGTTGTCGAACCCGGTAGGGGACCCCCGCGACCGGTAGAGGCGCACGGACCAGTCACCCGGCGGCGCCTCGATCCAGGCGCGCAGGGTCGAGGGCGCGATCGCGCCTGGGTGCAGCCCGGCCCAGCACGGCGCTTCACAGGATGGGTCGGGCAGCAGCGCCGCCACGTCGGGCGGCGGGGCCTTCGGTGCGAGGATACGCGCTGCGCCGATCAGGCCGGCACACAGCGCGAACAGGGCTGCGACCAGGCTCAGAAGGCTGCGCATCCCGGCCCGTCGCTCAGGCCGCCGCGCGTTCCCGCGCCGCCCGCTCGAAGGCCCGCCTGAACCCGGGCAGCGCCCGCTCGATCATCTCGTCGCTGGCCGTGAGCGACAGGCGGAAGTAGCCCGGCATCTCCACGATCGACCCCGGCAGGCACAGGATGTCGTGCTCCGCCAACACCATCGCGTAGGCCCAGTCGTCCGCCAGCGGGGAGCGCGGCAGCAGGTAGAACGTGCCCTCCGGCGCGTGGACCTCGTAGCCGATGGCGCTCAGCTCGTCCACCAACCAGTTCCGCTTGTCCTCCAGGTGGCTGACGTCGATCGACAGCTTCTCCAGGTCCGCCAGGGCGTGCTGCAACAGCGCATTGGGGAAGGCGAAGCCCGTCACCAACTGGCCCGCGAACAGGTGCTCGCGCATGGTCGCGCGGTCGGGCATGGCCGGGGGCAGGGCGATGTAGCCGATCCGCTGGCCGGGGGTCAGCAGCGTTTTGCCGTAGGTGTACAGCAGGAAGCTGTAGGGATAGTAGCTCGTCGCGCTGTGGTAGGGCCGGTTGTCAAAGATGATCCGGCTGTACGCCTCGTCCGAGAGCAGGTACACCGGGCGGCCCTGCCGCTCGCTGGCCTGTGTCAGCAGGTCGGCCAGCCCTTGCAGCGTCTCCGGCGGGTAGATTTTGCCGGTGGGGTTGTTGGGCGAGTTCACGATGATCGCCCGCGTGCGCTCGGTGAGCGCCGCCTCGATCGCGGCCAGGTCCAGGTCGAAGGTGTCCGCCCGGATCGGGACGCGCACCGGCCGCGCGCCGGTCATGTAGATCATCGCCTCGTAGAAGAACCATGGCGGCGTGACGTAGATCACCTCCTCGCCGAGGCTGACGACTGTGTTCAGCGCCACCGCGATCGCGGCGAACCCGCCGTTCGTCATCAAAATATCGTCGGCCTCGAAGGAGGCTCCGCGCCAGGCTCGCAGGGTCGCCGCGACCGTCTCCCGCGCGGATTCCTCGCTCAGCTTGTAGGCGAACCAGTCCTT
>CAZGLU010000002.1:0-23305 GCA_964526095.1 uncultured Anaerolineaceae bacterium
TAATGAGCGGTGACTGGAGTTCAGACGTGTGCTCTTCCGATCTATGCGGTCGATCATGCGCTTCGTCCTGTGATCGGTTGCGGGCGTGGCGTCGCTACAGCGCCAGAGCCTGCCGCGTTTCGTCGGGGGTGGGCACGCTGGCCCGCCCGACGCGCGTCACGGACAGCCCGGCCAGGTACGTCGCGGCGCGGATGGCGCGGTCCAGGTCGCCGGTGCGCGCCAGGGCGATGTGCAGCGCCGTGGCGAAGATGTCTCCGGCGCCGGTCGGCTCGACTTGCTGGACGGGCAGGGCGCTGAAGTCACGCGGGCGCCCACTTTCGTACAACGTGCCCCCCCGTTCCGCGCGGGTGACGACCAGCAGCGGTGCCAGGGCCGCGAACTGGGCTTCGAGCGTTGGGTCGTGCCGGATGTCCTCCTCGCTGAGCACGGTCAGCGCCGCCCGCGGCAGGATCGCCCCGGCGCTCGCCCACGGCACCGCCCGCACGCGCCCGTCCGCCTCGCGGTCGCGCATCCAGCCCTGCGGGGTGACGCACACGCGTGCGGCGTTGAACGCGCCCATGAACTGCGGATCGACCTCGTACGCGATAGGGGCGAGGTGGACCAATGCCGCATGGCGCCATGCGGGCGGCAGCGCCTCCGGCGTCAGGTCGGCGGCACGCCGGTACAGGTACTGCACGCGCTGGCTGCCGGTGTAGCGGTTGTCGAAGGTGGTGGTGTGCTCCGCCGGGACGCTCAGCACGGCGGCCTGCGGCGGCAGGTCGTGCAGCAGCGGCTCCCCGACGGCGCTGCTTGTCAGGATCGCGACGCGCAGCCCGAACGCGACCGCCGTCTGCGCAGCGTAAGATACCGTCCCGCCCAACTGCGGTCCGTTGGGGGTGACGTCGTGGGCGATGTGCCCGATCAGCAGGTAGTCCGGGGCGAAGTCGTTGGCATCGGTCATGGGGCGCGTCACAGTTTAGTAGGATCAAAAATGCCGCGAGCCGTTCGCGTCGCGGCATAGCATACCGTGTCCAGGGTACTTTAACCAGATTAACGGCGCTTCGGGATGATCGTCACCTTGCGCCGCTCGCCCTCGCCGATGCTTTGCGTGGTGACGTCCGGGTGGTTCCGCAGCGCCAGGTGCACGATGCGCCGCTCGTAAGGGGACATCGGCTCCAGCGCGACGGTGCGGCCCAACTCCAACGCCTGGTTCGCCATGCGCTCGGCCAGGCGGCGCAGCATCTGTTCGCGGCGCGTCTTGTAGCCTTCCACGTCCACCACGATGTTCGTGCGCCGTTGAAGCTCGCGGCTGGCGATCAGCCGCGTGATGTATTGCAGCGCGCCCAGCGTCTCCCCGCGCCGCCCGATCAGCGCGCCGAGGTCCTTGCCCTGGATCTGGAGCACCCACGGGGCGGTTTCACCCGGCTCAGGCTTGGCGCGGTACACGACTACGTCCGCCTGAATGTGCATCTTCTCCAGCAGTTCCTGTAGCGTGGCAAGCCCGACGCGCGCATCGTCGTCCATCTCGTCTTCGCTGACGGGCGTCACGTCGTCCAAGATGCCGGACGGCACCTCGTCTTCGTCCTCCACCGCGTCCATGGCGGCGACGGGTTCCTCGTCCTCGTCGGCTGCGGCAGGCGCGGGAGCGGGCGACGAGGGCTGCGGCGCGGATGGGGGCGGCGTGGCGGGCCGGGGGGGCGCGGCGGTCGTCAGGCGGATGCGTGCCTGCCGCGCGCCGATGCCGAGCAGGCCACGGCTCGGCTCTTCCAGGATCTCCACGATCACGCTCTCGCGCGAGACGCCTAGCGCTCTCAGGCCGTCCTCAATGGCTGTCTCGATGTCGGTCCCCGTTGTTTCTACAGACCGCGTTTCACTCATGGGTGCATCCTCACCTGGCTAGAAAAGGAATCACTTTTTAGCTTTCGCGCGCCGCGCCCGGCTGTCGCTGATCCCTGCTCGCCTCGGCTTGAGGATCGGTTCACCGGCGGGCACGGCGGACCGACGCGGCTTTTCCGGACGCGCCGGGCGCTGCTCCGTGACGCGGGCTGTCCCCTCGCTAGCCGCCGCCGCTTTTTCGACGCGTGCGGCCTTGGGGGCGGGGGCTTCGGCGGGCTGCTCGTCGCGCTTGATGCCCAGCGCGCTCTTGACGTCGATCTTGCCCATCAGGGCGTACTGGACGATGCCGATCAGGTTCGACGCAATGAAATAGACCGACAGGCCGGAGGCATACGTCAATGCGAAGACGCCGAACATCAGCGGCATGATCGTCGTCATCTGGCGCGTCATGGCGGCAGCCTGATCCTGCTTCTCACCGGCGGAGCTGGACGGCGTGCTCGGCATGATCAGCTTTTGTTGCAGCCACGTCGTCACCACCACCAGGATCGGCAGCACGTACATCGGGTCCGGCACGGCGAGGTTCAGCCACAGGAAGCGGTTTTGCAGCGGGACGATGTCGGACAGGGCCGGGACCCACAGCCGGTTGGACAGGTCGAGCAGTTCCAGCGGCGTGGCGGCCAGCGTGGCGACGATGGCGCGGTACAGACCGATCATGATCGGCAGTTGGATGAACAGCGGCAGACAGCTCGCCAGCGGGTTGAAGCCGTACTCCCGGTACAACTCCATCTGCGCCTGGGCCAGCCGTTCCTTGTCGTTCTTGTATTTTTCCTGGAGCTTTTTCAGTTCCGGCTGAAGCTCCTGCATCGCCTTCGCGGACCGCTGCTGCTTGAGCGTGAGCGGGTACGTCGCTAGGCGCACCAATACCGTGAAGACCACAATGGCGAGCACGACATTGCCGCCCAGGAGCTGGTACAGGAACAGCAGGATCGTGATGAAGGGGTTGATGATGATGTCGAACATGAAGATGGTCCTCTACACACCCATGCGGCTTGCGCGGCGGCCTCAGTCGTCGTTGGCGTAACGCCAGTCTACTTCGCCTGAGGCGCTCGACAGCGCCACAAGCAGGGCGTCGTTGTCGGTTGTGCCGAACACAACCCGCTCGTTTTGTGCGTCATCCCCCCCTTGCGAGGCCAGGATCACGTCCGT
The DNA here is from genome assembly GCA_964526095.1 of uncultured Anaerolineaceae bacterium. Lineage (GTDB taxonomy): Bacteria > Chloroflexota > Anaerolineae > Aggregatilineales > Aggregatilineaceae > Aggregatilinea. The sequence continues at coordinate 3,022 of CAZGLU010000002.1, forward strand.
CAGGACCGGGCTGCGTGTATCCACCCGCCACGACAGGCTGCCGTCGCTCCGGTTGAGCGCGTAGACCGTCTTGTCCCTGGACCCGACGATCACGCGGGACGCGGTGACGACCGGCGTGCCACGCACGGCATCCTCGGCCACCGGCTGCTTCCACACCTGCCGGAACCCGTCGTCCGTGATCTCGACCGCGTACACGAACCCCTTTAGATCGCCAAAGTATAACATATCATCGGCCAGCGCCGGGTTATCCCACAGCCAGCCCTCGGTCTGGTAGCGGGCGACGATGGACTGCGTGCCCAGGTCGATGGCGAGCAGCTCGGACAGGAATGTGCCGACATAGATCCGGTTCCGCACCTCGTCGTACGTCATGTTGCCGGGGGCGGCGGCGCCCAGGTCGATCTGCCAGCGCCGGTCGCCCGTCTCCGGGTCGAGCGCGTAGAGGTGATGGTCGAGCGAAACGGCGTACAGCGTTGGCTCGTCGTGGCCGCTGCCGTTGGCGGGCAGGTAGAGCGGGGTGGCCCATACGCCGTGCTCGGTCTCGAAGGTCCAGTCCAGCGCCCCTGTTTCGCGGTCCAGCGCGATGACGTTGCGGCTGCCCAACCCGGTGAAGACGCGGTCTTCCGAGACGGCCACGCCGCTCAGGACGCGATCCGCCGCCTCCAGCGCGATCGGGCCGATCAGCCGTTCGATCTCCGGCTCATAGAGCCATATACGCTGCCCGTTTTCGGCGTTGATCGCGTGCACGCGGCCCTTGTAATCGCCCACGTAGACGGTGCCATCCTGTTCGACCGGTATGGCCGAGAAGGTGGTGTCGCGGTTGTCCCCGTCCGGGTACTCCCACAGCCGTTGGCCGTTGGACGGGTCGAGCGCGACCACGCGCTCGCCGTGCGCGACGTAGATCGCGTCGTCCGACGCGCTGATGCCCGGCCAGGTGCCGCTCATCGTGCCACAGGCGGAGATGAACAGCGCCAGCAGCACGAGCAGGGCCAGCGCGGCGGTTCGACGTGTGAAGGGGTGCGACTGTGTCAAGCGGTCTCCTTTAGGGCTGGCGGTCCGTGCCCGGCACGGGGTCGTAGCCCCCCGGCCCGAGCGGGTGGCAGCGCGCGATGCGTTGCAGCCCCAGCCAGCTTCCTTTGAATAACCCATGTTTTTCGATGGCCTGGTAGGTGTAGTGGGAACAACTGGGGTCGTAGCGACAACTCGGCGGCAGGAGCCGCGAAAGCGTGAGTTGGTAGGCCCGGATCAGTGCCAGCCCGATGATCTTCATAGCTGCTGTTCCCCAGATGGCGGCTCGACCAGGTGCGCCTGTTGCAAACAGGCCAGCACCGCCTGCTCAACGGCTGCGAACGGCTGCTGTGCCAGCGAGGGCCGGGCCACCACGACGAGGTCAAAGCCCTGCGCCAGACGGGGGTCGACCCGCCGCATTACCTCCCGCAGCCGCCGCCGGACCCGGTTGCGGGTCACGGCATTGCCCAACCGTTTGCTCGTGATGAACCCGTAGCGGTTATGCGGTAGGGCGTTGGGCGCCACACTTAGGGTGAGGTGCGGGTGCCGGACCACGCGCCCCGACTTGCGTAGGCGGTCGAAATCCTCGCGCCGCCGGAGCCGCAGATGGCGCTGCATGGTCGCGTGCGGGTCGACGGACGCGCCTAAGCGTTCCAGTTGACCTTCTTGACGTGGTTATTCATCTTCGGCGTAAGCGTTGCGCGGCCCCGCGCGCGGCGGGCCTTCAACACGCGGCGCCCGTCGGCGGTGCGCATCCGGCGCCGGAACCCATGCACGCGGACGCGGCGGCGCTTCTTGGGCTGGTAGGTACGTTTTGGCATGGTCGGTCCTCTTCCAAAAAACGCGCACAAGGCGCGGTTTGATAGGCTGAAACGGTCCTCAACGCGAGGCGCAAGTATAACCTATGGCCCCAGGGTGGTCAAGCGTGGGCTTGGGCGCCACGCGCCGGATGCCGGGCACCGATCCTTGGCCGTCGTGCGGGGCACTATGCTAAAGTCTAACCAGGTAGCATGATACCGTTAACACGCCTTCGGTTAAGTCTACAGGCGGGTGAGGATACGTGGTGGGTAACGTCGGCTTGGTCACTGAATCCACCCATCAATATGTGGCTGCACCGGCCCTCAGACCGGGCAACGCGGGGGACGGGGTACCTCAGTGTGTTAGGCTGATGCCGGATGATGGATGAACAATATCGCGCTCAGTTGCCGCTGCAAGGGCCACCCGTTTTCACGGACGTCCTGCACGATACGGTAGCGGTGCTCACCGGTACCCTCGACATTGACGAGGTGCTGGATCGGGTCATGGACACCATCGAGCAGGTGATGCCGCACGATGCCGCGAGCCTCATGCTGGTGAATAACGGCCTGGCGACGGTGGTGCGCAGTCACGGCTATGATGTGCTCCCGGACGGGGATGAGGCGCTGCCTGTACAGCACGTGGCGGTTCACGAGCTGGCCGGGCTGCGCTGGATGGCGGAGACGGGCCGTCCGCTGATGATCTCGGATGCGCACGCCTACGAGGGCTGGTTCGGCCCCTATTTTCTGCCCTGGCTGCGTTCCTACGTCGGCGTGCCGGTCCAGATCAAAGACCGGCTGCTGGGGTTCATCAACCTGGGCAGCGTGCAGGCGGATTTCTTCACGTCGCTTCAGGCGGAGCGCCTGCGCCTGTTCGCGCAGCAGGTGGCGATCGCCATCGAAAACGCCCACCTGCACCAGAAGGCCCTCGCCCTGGCCGCCGTTCAGGAACGCCGGCGCCTGGCCCGCGACCTGCACGATGGGGTGAGCCAGTTGTTGTTCTCGGCCACGATGGTATCCGAGTCGCTGCTGTACCTGTGGGACCGCGAGCCGGAGAAGGTCCGCAAGCGGCTGATGCAGCTCCACCGCCTGACGCGCGGCGCGCTGGTCCAGATGCGCACGCTGCTGATCGAGCTGCGCCCTGAGGAGTTGCTGGAAGCGCGCCTCAGCGACCTGATCCACCAACTGGTCGAGAGCGTGCGCGCCCGGACGGAGCTTCAGATCAGCCTGGACATCGAGGGGGAGTATCGCCTGCCTGACAGGGTTCAGGTCGCCTATTACTACATGGCGCTGGAGCTGCTGAATAACATCGCCAGCCACGCCCGCGCACACAACGCGCACGTCCAGCTTATCACCCGGCCTGACCGCGTGCGGCTGCGCGTCACGGACGACGGGCGCGGCTTCGACACCGAGGGGATTGCGTCGGCCAAAGGGGGAATCAGTATAATAAATGACAGGGCGAACGCCATCGGCGCAACACTTGACATTCAGAGCCGGGCCGCTATCGGGACCGAGGTGACGATCGATTGGAGTGCCGAGGAAAGGAACGCATGAGCCATGGTTCAGGTGAATCCGATTCGCGTGCTTATTGTTGACGACCATGACATGGTTCGGAGCGGGCTGGAGGTGTTCCTCGAAACCTGTGATGACCTCGAACTGATCGCGGAAGCCTCCAGTGGGGAGGAGGCGGTACACCTCTGCACGGAGTTGCAGCCCGATGTCGTCTTGATGGACCTGGTGATGCCGGGTATGGACGGCGTGGCTGCCACCCGCGCGATCCTCAAGAGCTGCCCAAACACGAAGATCATCGCCCTGACGAGCTTCCAGGAAAAGGAGCTGGTCCACGAAGCGCTCCAGGCGGGCGCGATCAGCTATTTACTCACGAACGTTTCCATTGACGAGTTGGCGAAGGCGATCCGCGCCGCGCATTCCGGGAAGTCCGTCCTGGCGCCGGAGGCCACCCAGGCGCTGATCGAGGCCGTCACCCGGCCGCCGGGGATCGGCTTCGACCTGACCGACCGCGAGCACGAGGTCCTGCACCTGATGTCGGAGGGCCTCAGCAATCGTGAGATCGCGGACCGGCTGATGATCAGCCATTCGACCGTGAAGAACCACGTCAGCAACATCTTCTCGAAGCTGGCCGTGACCAGTCGCACGGAGGCCGTCGCGCTGGCCGTACAGCACAACCTGGTCAACTAGCCTAAGCCTTACCGTCCGTCCGGCCTACACGAAAACCCTCTGTGTACCTCATGTCTCTGCGGCAGGGGTTTCTATAGTTAAGGGTATTGTTTATCGGAAATATTGGACGGAGGCAACGAGATGGAACGTAAGCTGACGGGCAAGAAGGTCGCGATCCTGGTCGCGGATGGGTTTGAGCAGGTCGAGTTCACCGAGCCGCGCCGCGCGCTGGAGGAAGCCGGGGCGCAGACGCTCGTCGTGTCCCCGGAGCCGGAAAAGGTCAAGGGCTGGTACTTTAAGGAATGGGGCGAGGAGTTCCCCGTGGATGTGCCCATCGAGCGCGCCAACGCCGATGACTTCGACGCGCTCGTGCTGCCGGGCGGCGTCATGAACCCCGACAACCTGCGCCGCCAGGAGCCTGTGCAGCGTTTCGTGCGCGCGTTCTTCGAGGCGGGCAAGCCCGTCGCGGCGATCTGCCACGCGCCGTGGACCCTGATCGACGCAGGCGTGGTTGCTGGCCGCCGCCTGACCTCGTATCACACGCTGCAAACCGATCTGCGTAACGCGGGTGCATCGTGGGTGGACGAAGAGGTGGTCGTGGACAACGGGCTGGTCACCAGCCGCAGCCCGGACGACATCCCGGCCTTCAACCGCAAGATGATCGAGGAGATCGCGGAGGGCCGTCACGAGGCGCAGCGCGCCAGCCGTGCCTGATGAGGTGCCCCTCCGGCGACGGAGTTAAGGAGCGCCAAATGGCTTACCCATACGTGATCCTGGGCGGCGGTGTGGCGGCAGGCTACGCCGCCCAGGAGTTCGTCGCGCAAGGCATCGCCCCGCACGAGTTGTGCATCGTTTCGGCGGACGAGCGCCTGCCCTATGACCGCCCGTCGCTGTCGAAGGGATACCTCGCCGGGAAGAAGTCCCGCGACAAGATCCTGATCAACCCGCCCGATTTTTACGAGACGAATGGTATTGACGTCCGCCTGGAAACGCAGATCAGGGCGGTGGACCTGGGTCGCCGCCGCCTCTACGCCCAGGACGGGGCCGACATCGAGTTCGACAAGCTGCTGATCGCCACCGGCTCGCGCGTGCGGACCCTGAACGTGCCCGGCGCCGACCTGGCAGGCGTCCACTACCTGCGCAGCAACGCCGACGCCGACCGCATCCTGGCCTCGGCGGGGGACGCACGCCGCGCGGTGATCGTGGGCGGTGGCTACATCGGCATGGAGGTCGGCGCGACGCTGCGCGGGCGCGGCCTCGAGGTGACGCTGGTCTATCCCGAAGACCGTCTGCTGGCGCGCCTCTTTACCCCTCAGATGTCGCTCTTCTTCGAGACTTACTACCGCGATCGCGGCGTGACCCTGCTGCCGGGCCATACCGTGACCGCCTTCCGGGGCGATGGCCGCGTACGCGAGGTCGTGCTGGAAAACGGGGACACGGTCGCGGCGGACCTCGTCGTGGCCGGGATCGGCGTCTTGCCCGTGACGGACCTGTTCGCCGATACGGACCTGCACCTCCAGGAGGGCGGTATCGTGGTGAACAAGTACCTCCAGACGAACCTGCCCGACATCTTCGCGGCGGGCGATGTCGCCTACTACTACGACGTGCTGTACCAGAAGCACCGCCGCGTCGAGCACTGGGACAACGCCGCCCAGCAGGGTCGCCACGCGGCACGGATGATGTGTGGCCGCCATGCCGAGTATATGCACCTGCCGTACTTCTTCTCGGACGTCTTCGACCTGTCGTGGGAGTTCTGGGGCGACACCGAGGAGGCCGATCAGGTCGTGCATCGTGGCGACGTCATGAGCGGCGAGTTCAGCGTGTGGTGGCTCAGCGGCTGGACGGTCAACGCGGCCTTCGTGATGAACCGCCCCGACGAGGAACGCGACAGCGCCCCGGAATGGATCCGCATGCGGCGCAACGTGGACCCCGACCTGCTGGCCGACGCAGCGCAGCCCCTAAGCAAGGTGACGCAGTCGCGCGTATAGCCGGTCCTGCGAGCAGTTCACTGTACCTGTCCCGCCCCTGTGTGCCGCCTGGTTCGAGCACGCCGGAAAGGAGCGCCGTATGCCAGATGAGACCTATGACGCCCTGATCATCGGTTCGGGACAGGGCGGGACACCGCTCGCGCGTGAGCTGCCGCGTCACGGCTGGCGCACGGCGCTGGTCGAGCGCGGGCCGGTGGGCGGCACCTGCATCAACGTCGGCTGCACGCCGACCAAGGCGATGGTCGCCAGCGCCGAGGTGGCGGAGCGGGTGCGCCGCGCGCAGGAGTACGGCGTGCGGGCCGGGGCTGTGTCCGTCGATATGGGCGCGGTGCGGGGGCGTAAGGCTGCCGTCGTCGCGCAGTTTCGCGAGAATATGCTCAGACGCCTGAACGAAACGGACGGCCTGGATCTGATCCACGGCTCGGCCCGTTTCGTGGCGGAGAAGACCGTTGAGGTGCACCTGTCGGACGGCGGGACGCGGCGGATCACCGCCCCGCGCATCTTCATCGATACCGGCACCCGGCCGCGCATCCCCCCGATCCCCGGCCTGGACCGCGTGCCGTACTACGACAGCACGCGCATCATGGAACTGGACGCGCTGCCCGCGCACCTGCTGATCGTGGGCGGCGGTTACGTCGGGCTGGAGTTCGCGCAGATGTTTTGCCGCTTCGGCAGCAGCGTGACGGTCGTGCAGCGCGGCGACCGGCTCATGCCCCGCGAGGACGAGGACATCGCCGGGGAGATCCTGAGCATCCTGCGTGAGGACGGGATCCGCGTGCTGCTGCGCGCCGAGTTGGCGCGCGTCGAGCCGGGCGCGGCTGGGGCGGTGCGCGCGGTGATCCGCACCCCGGAGGGTGAGGAGGCGGTGGAGGCGTCCCACCTGCTGCTGGCCGTGGGCCGCGTCCCGAACGTCGAGGACCTGAACCTGTCGGCGGCGGGCGTCGAGACGGACGAGGATGGGTACATCCGCGTGAATGACCGGCTGGAGACGAATGTGCCGGGCGTCTACGCGCTGGGCGACGTGAAGGGCGGCCCGGGCTTCACGCACATCTCCTACGACGACTACCGTGTGTTACGGGCCAACTTGCTGGACGGCGGGCGTGCCAGCATCGCCGGGCGGCTGGTCCCGCAGGTCGTCTTCACCGATCCGCAGTTGGCGCGCGTGGGCCTGACCGAGCGCGAGGCCCGCGCTCAGGGCCGTGCCTACCGGCTGGCGGTGATGCCCATGAGCTACGTGGCGCGCGCCACCGAGACCGGCCAGACGCGCGGGCTGATGAAGGCGCTGGTTGATCCGGACACCGACCGGATCCTCGGCTTCGCCGTGTTGGGCATGGACGGCGGCGAGTTGATGGGCGCCGTGCAGCTTGCGATGATGGGCGGGCTGCCCTATACCGCGCTGCGGGACGCGATCTTCGCCCATCCGACGCTGCTCGAATCGTTGAACAACCTGTTTTCGATGGTCAAGGACGTCTGAGGAACGACCGCAGTCCGTGCATGGTGGGCGAGTACCATGATGGGCGAGTATGAGGAGCAGAACGATGGCGAAGATAGCGATCAACGGGCTGGGCCGTATCGGTCGGGCGGCGCTGAAGATCATCCTCGATACGCCGGAGCTTGAGCTGGTGGCGGCGAATGATATCGTCCCGGTGGATAACATCGCGTACCTGCTCAAGTACGACACCGTGTACGGGCGCTATGCCAAGCCGGTCGAGGTCCGTGACGGCGGCCTCGTCATCGACGGCCACGCGATCCGCTACCTGAGCGAGAAGGACCCGGCGGCTCTGCCCTGGGCCGGCCTGGACGTGGATATCGTGCTGGAGTGTACCGGCGTGTTCACCACGACCGAGGACCTGCGCAAGCACGTCGAGGCGGGCGCGCGCTACGTGATCCTGTCCGCCCCGGCCAAGGACCAGGACACGCCGACCGTGGTCCACGGCATCAACAAGTCCGGGGCGCACCCGCAGATCATCTCATGCGCAAGCTGCACCACAAACTGCATCACGCCCGTGGTCGAGATCATGGGGCGGCGCATCGGCGTCAAGAAGGCGATCATGACCACCGTCCACGCCTATACGGCCTCGCAGGCCATCGTGGACAAGCCGAGCAAGAAGCTCCGCCGTGGCCGTGCCGCCGCCGAGAACTTCGTCCCGACGACCACCGGCGCGGCCATCGCCACCACCAAGGCCCTGCCGGAGTATGAGGGGCGCTTTGACGGCGTCGCCATTCGCGGCCCGGTGCCGGTCGGCTCGATCGCGGATATTGTCTTCGTGACGGAGCGCCCCACCTCGGTCGAGGAGATCGCGTCCATCTTCCGCGAGGAGGCGGAGAGCGACCGCTATCGCGGCATCGTGGGCATCGCTGAGGACGAGTTCGTGTCGTCGGACATCATCGGGGATCCGCGCGCCTCGATTGTGGACCTCGGCATGACGCAGGTGGTGGACGGCGACCTGGTCAAGATCATGAGTTGGTACGACAATGAATGGGGCTTCACCAGCCAGATGGTGCGCCAGGCGTTGGAGATCGTGGAGTCGGACCGGGCGCTCGCGTCGTGAGCGGGCCGCGTGGGGCAGGGCGGTCGCATTTCCGCCTGCCTGTTGGTGTGTCGGGCGAAAGGAACGGGGCTAAATGGCGGACGATGATCGTCTGAAGCTGTACCGCGAGAAGCGTGACTTTTCCCGCACCACCGAGCCGGTGGGCGGCACGCCAGCCGCGTCGGACGTGCCGCGCTTCGTCGTGCAGAAGCACGACGCCAGCCGCCTGCACTACGACTTCCGCATCGAGGTCGATGGCGTGCTGAAGTCATGGGCCGTGCCGAAGGGGCCGTCCCTCAACCCCCGCACGCGGCGGCTCGCCGTGCCGACCGAGGATCACCCGCTGGAGTACATCGACTTCGAGGGCGTGATCCCCGAAGGGGAGTACGGCGCGGGCACCATGATCGTGTGGGACACCGGGCCGTACCGCAATCTGAAGGACGTGCCGATAGAGGAAGGGCTGGCGCAGGGCCGGATCGAGATCGAGTTGGAGGGCCACAAGCTGCGCGGCGGCTTCGCCCTGATCCGCACCGGCTCCGCCGACGACCCGGACGCGAACTGGCTGCTGATCAAGATGAAGGACGAGCACGCGGACGCGAAGCGCGACCCGCTTGAGGACGCGCCCGCGTCCGTGCTGTCGGGCCGCACGCTGGAAGACGTCGCCGCCGGGAAGTAGGGGCGGGTTTGCAAACCCGCCCTACACGGCACACGGAAATTGGCTTTTCTCCCCCTAGCACTTCCCCCGGTCGCACCACGCGCGGAGTTGTTCGAGCGTGGGCGCTGCCGTCGCGCCGCCGGCCTTCGTCACCGACAGCCCGCCGCAGATGTTGCCATAGCGCGCGCAGACCTCCAGCGACGCATGCTCGATGACGTAGCCGAGCAGGAAGCCCGCGTTGAAGCAGTCGCCCGCGCCGGTCGTGTCCTCGACCGGCCCGGCGTCGATCGCGGGGGCGTGCAGCACCTCGCCTCCCGCGCCGATCCACGCCCCGTTCGCCCCGTCCTTGACCACGACGACGCTCGTCCACTCCATCAGCGTCTGGATCGCGGACTCGACCGCGCTCGTGCCGGACACGATCATCGCCTCGCGCGCGTTCGGCATGAACACGTCCACCAGCGAGATCAGGTCGCACCATTCGCAGGCTTCCCGCAGGTTGGGCGCGTCCTGACAGTCCATCGAGATCGTCGCGCCGCGCGCCCGCGCGATGTCCGCCATCGGCTTGAGCAGGTCCTTCTGCATCAGCGCGCCGAGGTGCAGGTGCTTGAACGTGCAGCGCTCCATCGCGCTGAGCCAGTGCTCCAGGTGGTCGGGCGGCAGCGGGTCCACGTAGGTCACGAACGCACGCTCGCCCTGGTACGGGATCGAGGTCGTGACGCGGCGCAGCGGCCGGTCCAGGTCCCGCGCCAGCGACAGATCCAGCCCTTGCTCGACAGCCAGATCGCGCACGAAGCGGCTGTAGTAGTCGTTGCCGAAGGTGGCCGCCCATCCGGGCCGGATGCCGAGCCGTTGCAGCGACACGGCAGTGATGTACATCGCGCCGCCGGTCGCAATGATGTCCTCACCATAGACTTCGCGCCCCAGGACGGGGAACTCCTCCAGGCCCCGGTAGATCAGGTCGAAGAAGTACTCGCCTGGCAGAAAGACGTCGTATTCGTGGACCATCAGTGCCACCCGTCCAGGTATGCGCTGTGTGCGGCGAGGTAGTCCGTCAGTAGCGACTCGGCCAGCGGATACGAGCCGATCAACGGGTGTGACGCCAGCGCCTCGACCGCCAGCACCCGGTCGCGTTTCAGGATCGCCTCGGACGCCAGCCGCTCGTAGCGCTTCACCGTGCGCATCAGCAGGTACGGCCCCTCCGGCACCGCGCCGATATTCACCGGGCGGATGCCGGTCCCGTCCACCTCACACGTCACCTCTACCACGTCGTCGGCACGCATGCCCTCGATCGCCGTGCCGTTGGGCACGTTCAGCCCGATCCGCAGCGGCCGGTTCGCCGTGATCGCCAGCCCGGCGCGCAGGGCCACCCCCGCGTAGCCACCCACCTCCTCGTGCGGGCGGTGGACCGGCTCGGTGTCGGCGGTGGGGTGGGCACGCGCCTCGCGCAGCGCCTCGTCTGTCTCGGCGTAGGCCATGTAGCTCGCGCTGCGCCGCCGGTTGTAGGCGTCGTAGGTCGCCAGCGCCTCGGCGGGGGGCAGGCTGCGCAGCGTCTCGAACAGCTCGCGGTTGAGCGCCAGCACTTCCTCACCGCGCGTGCGTTCCTCGTCCTGGATGCGCTGCACCGCCACATCGCGGTAGTAGAAGTAAAAGAGGTATTCGTTGAGGAACGCGCCGATCCGGTGCAGCAAGTCTCGCCCGAAGAAGCGCAGGTGCGTGCTGTTCACGAACGCGTCGTCGCGCAGCAGCTCGGGCAGCACGTCCCGCCCCTGGACCAGCGCCACCCGCGCCCATGAGAGGTGGTTCAGCCCGTAGACCTCCGTCTTGACCGCGTCCACGCTCACGCCCAGGTAGCGCGCGACCTCGTACTGCGCCGTGTTGGCGCTGTCGCAGATGCCCACCACGCGGCGGAACCCGGCATCGTGCAGCGCCTGCGCGACCAGCCCGGCGGGGTTGGTGAAGTTGAAGATCCACGCCTGGGGCGCCAGCACCTCCGCACGCGAAACGATCTCCAGCAGCGCGGGTACGTTGCGCATCGCCATCGCGAAGCCGCCGGGGCCGGTCGTCTCCTGACCCAGCACGTTGCGCTTGAGCGCGATCCGCTCGTCAAATACGCGGCCCTGCTCCGTCCCGACGCGGATCGTCGTCACGATCAGGTTCGCGTCGCGCAGCGCGTCGTCGAGGTTCGTGGTGCGCCGCACGCGGAACGGTTCCCCCGCGCGCCGGACGATTTCCTCGCCCAGCGGCGCTACGGCGTCGAGGCGGGCCGGGTCGTTGTCCATCAGCCACAGCTCGTCCAGTCCGAGGTCGGCGGCGAACGCCAGCGCGCCGCGTACGAATTCCGGGGCGCGGACGCTCCCGCCTCCAATTACGGTCAGTTTCATCGTGTCACTGTCACTTTCCTACTCAGCATTTAGCATTTAGCTTTTAGCGTTTAGCCATTAGCGATAGGGGGCCTATCGATCCTCAGCGCCGCCCACGTGGGGGCGAGTTTCGTTTTCAATCCGGCTACGCGGCAGAACCGGGCGGGTTTCCAACCCGCCCCTACACGACGCGCCTTTGCTCCCCCTCTCCAACTTGATTGGAGAGGGGGCCGGGGGGTGAGGTTTGGTCCTCTCCGATTTCGCATAGCCACCTGACCCTGCCCGCCGTGCCTACCGTTTCACGCCGCTCATCGAAACGCCCTCGATGAAATAGCGTTGCAGCGCCACGAACATCACCAGCATCGGCATCGTCGCCAGGAACGACCCCATCATCAGCAGGTTCCACGGCGTCCGGCGCTCGCCTTGCAGCAGGCTCAAGCCGATCGTGATCACGCGCGTGTCCGGCGAGTTGGACACGATCAGCGGGTACAGGAAATCGTTCCAGGCCGCCTGCACCGTGATCACCGTGAACGCCGCCAGCGCCGGTTTGGAGAGCGGCAGCGTGACGTGCCACAGCACGCGCAGCGGGTTCGCCCCGTCGATCGTCGCCGCCTCCTCGATCTCGACCGGGATCTGCAGGAACGCCTGCCGCAGCAGGAACAGGGCGAACGCGCTGAACGTCCCAGGGATGATCAGCGCGTAGAACGAATTGTACCAGCCCAGCCGCCGGATCAGGATGTATTCCGGGATCAGGATCGCCTGGAACGGCACCATCAGCAGGCCCAGGCACAGTGCGAACACGATGTTCCGCCCGGGGAACGGGAAGCGTGCGAAGCCGTATGCCGCCAGCGAGCAGGTGATCAACTGGCCGAGCGTGCGCCCGATCGTCACCAGCACCGAGTTCAGGAAGTAGCGGTTGAAGTGCGGCGACGTCTCGTAGAGCTGCTCCAGGTTTTGCAGGCAGACGGGATTTTCCGGGACCCACCGCACCGGGAACTGATTCAGCTCGTTGGGCGGCTTACACGCTGTCGAGACCATCCACACGAACGGCAGCACCATGCCGATCGCCCCGACGGTCAGGATCGCGAACATCAGGGCGCGCACCGGCCAGCGCGGCACGCGGTAGGTAGGGAGGGCTTCACGCGCCATACCGCTTACCCTGCCTCGGATTCATAGTAGACCCAGTAGCGTTGGATGCGAAGCTGGATGACCGTCACGATCAGGATGATCACGAACAGCACGAGCGCCACCGCCGACGCGTAGCCGAATTCGGAGTTGGTGAAGGCGCGGCGGTACAGAAAATACGTGAGCGTCGTCGCGCTGCCGCTCACGCCGCCCGGCACGGTGCGCAGCGTCATGATGTAGACCTGGTCGAAGATCTGGAACGCGTTGACGATGCCCAGCACCACCACCAGGAACGTCGTGGGGGACAGCATCGGCAGCGTCACATGGCGGAAGCGCTGCCAGGCGGAGGCGCCGTCGATCACGGCGGCCTCGTACAGCACGCTGGGGATCGATTGCAGCCCGGCCAGGAACAGGATCATGTCGAAGCCCAGCCGCTGCCAGATCGCCACCACCGCCACCGGGATCAGCGCCAGGCTCGGCTCGGTCAGCCATTTGATCTCCCCCACGCCGAACACGCTCAGCACGCTGTTGAGGATGCCGTAGCGTGGCTGGAAGATCCAGGTCCACACCACCGAGGCGGCCACGGTCGAGGTCACAACCGGCAGGAAGTACGCCGCGCGAAAGATGTTCCGCCCGGCGAGCGGTTGGTTGAGCAGCACGGCCACGCCGAGCGCCAGCGCGACGCCCACCGGCACGACCATCGCCAGCAGCCTGAGCGTGTTGGACAGCGCGTTCCAGAACGCACTGTCCGCCGCCAGCCGCTCGAAGTTGTCCAGCCCGACGAACACCGCCGGGCTGATGGCGTTCCACTCTTGCAGCGAGGTCACGAACGCCATGATCACCGGCACGCCGAAGAAGAAGAACAGGCCGAGCGTGTTGGGGGCGACGAGCGCGATCCCCCACAGGGCTTTGCGCCGGCTGAGGGGCGTCGGACCCAGGAATTTCAATACAGCAGTTGTCATATCGGTGCGTGTGCTTTCAGGCCGGATCGCGGAAGCCCGGGCCGGTGCAGGGCACGGAGGCGGTGCAGCGCAGGGGCGCGTCTGGCGGGGTCCGTAGGCGATTGAACGGCAGCATAGCGGGCAGGAAGTGAGGGGGTGATGCCCGCAGGCACCACCCCCGTCCGGCTTTATTCGGTCGGAAGCTGCGACTCAATGAAGGCGCAGGTTTCGGCTACCGCGTCCTCCACCGGCACGCCCAGGTCGAAGATCTGGACGACAAGCTCGCTGTTCATGGCGTCCCAGATCTCGTCAAAGACGGTCACACCCTGCGAGTCCTCGATCGCGTCGACGAACGTCTGGATGTTGATGTTCGTTGACCCGAAGCTGTCCAGCCACACCTGCTGGACCTCCTGGCTCGGGCTGGCCGGGGCCACGCCGCTGCCTTCCGCGAAGTGACGCGCGCCCTCGTCGCTGACCAGGTACAGGATCAGGTTCGCGGCCAGGTCCGGGTTATCCGTGCGCGCCGAGGCGACATAGCCCACCGCGTGCAGGATCGAGCGGCTGCGCCCGGTCTCCGGGTGGCGCGGTAGCTGCACCACGTCCCAGTTGAACTCGATCTGGCTCAGCGCGTCGGGCAGCTTCCACGACCCGGCGGTGACCATCGCCACCCGCTCGGAGACGAAGAACGCGAAGGCGTCGTCCGCCGACGTGCCGCCCACGGTCGAGACGGTCGGCATGTAACCGGCGTCCAGCAGGCCGCGCAGGAAGTTCAGCGCCTCCAGGCTACCCTCATTGTCCAGGGTGCACTCGGTCCGCTCGGCGTCCACGATGGGCGTCGTGCCGGTAGCGGCGATCCAGTTCGGGTAGCCGGCCTGGTATTCCATGTAGACCAGCGCGCCGTACTGGTCGGCGTCCGGATCGGTCAGCGCCTCAGCGGCGGCGGCGAAATCGTCCCACGTCCAGTCGGCGGTCGGGTACTCAACGCCTGCCGCGTCGAACATATCCTTGTTGTAGTACACGGCGATCGTGTCCCAGTTGACCGGCCCCGCGTGCAGGTCGCCGTCTTCACCCCAGCGGTACGGGTCCACCAGGCCCGTGCCCCAGAGCGTCGTATCCACGCCGTATTCATCCCAGTAGGGTTGCAGGTTCAAGATCGCGTCGTTGTCAGCGAAGAAGTAGAAGCGGTCCTGCGACATATTGAACACGTCCGGCAGGTCCCCGCCCGCGGCGCTCGTCCGCAGCAGGTCCCAGTACTGGCCCCACGGCTGGACCTGAAGGTCCACGCTGGCGCCCTCGCAGTATTCCGCCGTCCACGCGTCGATCGACTCCCCTATGATCTCCGCCCAGTTTTCATCCCACACCCACATCGTCAGCTCGCCCGGCTCGGCGCACGGCTGCGGCTCAATGGATGCGGTGCCATCGTCTTGCGCCCAGGCGGGCAGCGCGGTGATCGACAGGGCCAGGACGGTGAGCAATACTAAGAATAAGGTGCGACGAGACTTACGCATTCTCACTTCTCCTTCTGCTAGGGTTCATAAGGTAACAAGCGGCAATTTAGCGTGAGTAAAGCGGCTGCACCACGACACTATTATACGGGAAGCGAATCGATCCCGCATGGCTTACCGGGCGCCGGTCACGCCTCGATCGCACGGGAGAACTCGTCGATCGCGCGCTGCGACAGCTCATGGTCGCCCAGCGCGAGGATCAGGTCCAGCGGCAGCGTGATGTGGTGCGCCCCGGCCAACAGTGCCGCCTCCGCCTCGTCCACGGTCTTCAGGCTGGCGGCGAGGATCTGCGTCGGCGTCCCTTCGAGGATGCGCCGCAGCTCGCGCACGACCGCCAGGCCGTCGCTGCCCTGCCGCGTCAGGCGGTTGACGTACGGCGCGACGAACTGCGCCTGTACCTGTCCCGCGATGTAGCCCTGCACGGCGCTCGACACCGCCGTGACGCACACCTCGATCCCGGCGTCCACCAGCCGCTCGACGAGGCCCATGTTCTCCGTCGTCGCCGGGACCTTGATCACTACCTTGTCCGGGCGCATCTCGTGCGCCTCCCACGCCTGGTCGAGCCGCATGTCCGGCGTGCTGCCCGTCACCTGGTAGAACACGTGCCCATCAAACGTTTCGAGCAGCTCGGCCAACACCTCCAGGCCGGGGCGCCCGGTCTCCGCGATCAGCGTCGGGTTGGTGGTGACTGCCCTCACGAAGCCAAGCTGTTGGGCGCGGCGCGCGTCTTGTGGAAAAGCCGAGTTCAGGTAGATTGCCATCGTTCCCTCACAGTTGCCAGTGGTACCCCCGCGCGATTATGCCCCAACTTTCCGGTTTTCGCCCCTCCCGTTCCGGCGGCCCGGCATGCTCCCGGTGTATAATGACGGCGTGCGGGCCGGGACAGGGGATTCCCGGCAGGTAGCGTAAGGATGTCACCATGCGGCATTTGATCCTCGCGCATGACCTGGGTACGACCGGCAACAAAGCGACACTCTACGACGAGGCGGGGCGCCTCGTGGGCAGCGCATTCCACGGCTACGGGACCGAGTACGCGCAAACGGGCTGGGCCGAGCAGAACCCCGACGATTGGTGGCGCGCGGTTTGCGCCTCGACGGCCCAACTGCTGCGCGAGTCGGGCGTTCGCCCGGACGAGGTCGCCGCCGTCTCCTTCAGTGGGCAGATGATGGCCTGCGTCCCGCTGGACGCGCACGGGCGGGCGCTGCGCAAGGCGCTCCTCTGGGCGGACCTGGGCGCGGTCGAGCAGGAGCGTTGGCTGGCGGCGCGCATCGACCCCGCCGAGGTCTACCGCATCACCGGGCACCGCCTCAGCGCGTCCTACTCCCTGTGTAAGATGTTGTGGCTGCGCGACCACCAGCCGGAGATCTACCGCGCAGCGCACGCCTTCGTGAACGCCAAGGACGCGGTCATCGCGCGGCTGACGGGCGTCATCGCCACTGATCACTCGGACGCCTCCGGCACGAACCTGTACGACCTGGAGCGGGGCGAGTGGTCGGCCCGCATCATGGAGGCGGCGGAGGTGGACCCGGCGCTGCTGCCCCCGCTGCGCCGCTCGATCGACGTGGTGGGCGAGGTCCTGCCCGCCGTGGCGGCGGAGGTCGGGTTGGCACCGGGCACGCCGGTCGTCATCGGCGCGGGCGACGGCATGTGCGCGGCGGCGGGCGCGGGCGTGGTGGCCGAGGGCGCCGCCTACAATTACGTCGGCTCGTCGTCGTGGATCGCCCTGGCGACCCCGCACCCCGTCTACGATCCGGAGCTGCGCACCTTTACCTGGGCGCACATGGTCCCCGGCATGTTCAGCCCGTGCGGCACGATGCAGATGGCCGGTGGCTCGTACCAGTGGGCGCGCGACCAGTTGAGCCTGGGCGAGCGTGAGGCTGCTGCGGCGCTCGGCCTCAGCCCCTACGAGTTGATGAACCTGTCCGCGGAGTCGTCGCCGCCCGGCGCCAACGGCCTGATCTACCTGCCGTACCTGCTGGGCGAGCGCAGCCCGCGCTGGAACCCGGACGCACGCGGCGCCTTCATCGGGCTGACGGTGCGCCACACCCATGCCGACATGCTGCGTGCCGTGCTGGAGGGCGTCACGATGAACCTGCGCGTCATCCTCGACGCCTACCGCGACCAGGGCGCGCGCATCGACGCCATGCGCGTGATCGGCGGCGGGGCGCGCGGGCGCTTCTGGAACCGCCTGATGGCCGATATCTACGGCGTGCCGGTCCACCGTCTCGCCATTTTGGAGGAGGCGACCTCGATGGGCGCCGCGCTGGCGGGTGGGATCGGCGTCGGCCTGTACCCCGGCTTCGAGCAGATCGAGTCGATGAACACTGTGGCGGAGGTCATCGAGCCGGACCCGGCGGCGCAGGCCATCTACGAGCGCATCTACCCGATCTTCGAGGCGGCCTACCACGCCCTTGTGCCGGTCTACGACCTGATCGCCCGCGCGGACCTGTAGCAGCCCTCATGCGCTAGGGTGCGTTAGGGGAGGGGCAGTGGGCGCTCAGGCGCGCGGCATCCGGTATAATGGGCCGCACCCGACCGCTGCCCCACGCCGCCCGGTCCGGCTGAGTGAGGGCGCGGTCAACACCGGACACGTTCGAGCGCCAAAGGACACCACATCATGATTCGCGGCATCATCTTCGACTTCGACGGCCTGGTCCTCGACACCGAATCGCCGGACTACTACGCGTGGAGCGCGGTCTACCGCGACTACGACGCCCATCTGCCGCTGGAGGAATGGCTCAAGTGCGTCGGCACGTCCGCCGACGCCTTCGACCCCTGCCTGTACCTGGAGCAGACCATCGGTCGGCCCGTCGAGCGCGAGCGCCTGCGCGCGGTCGTGCGCGAGCAGCGTTTGGCC
Organism: uncultured Anaerolineaceae bacterium; assembly: GCA_964526095.1. GTDB lineage: Bacteria > Chloroflexota > Anaerolineae > Aggregatilineales > Aggregatilineaceae > Aggregatilinea. The sequence goes on from CAZGLU010000002.1 coordinate 20,961, forward strand.
GTGATCGCCCAACAGCCCGCGCTGCCCGGCGTCGTGGCGGCGCTGGACGAGGCGCGGCGGTTGGGCCTGCGGCTGGGCATGGCCTCCAGTTCCTCCCGTGCCTGGGTGAGCGGGCACCTCACGCGCTTGGGGTTGCTGGACTACTTCGAGGTGCTGCGCTGTGCCGAAGACGTGGAGGCGGTCAAGCCGGACCCGGCGCTCTACCGTGCCGCGCTCGAGGGCCTGGGCCTCGCGCCACACGAGGCCATCGCCATCGAGGACTCGGCCCACGGCGTGCTGGCGGCCAAGCGCGCGGGCCTGTACTGCGTCGCCGTGCCGAACGTCGTCACGCGCGGGCTGGACTTCTCGCAGGCCGACCGCGTGCTGAAGTCGCTCGACGAGGTCCCACTGGCCGAGTTGGTGCGCGGCGCGAACGGCGCCTCCGGCTGAGCCGGTTCATTCGCTGCGGGTGCCGGCAGTTCGGTTACGGCACATGCACGCTAGGTGAATAGTGATGTTAATCAAGAACGCACAGATTATGGCTCCTGATGCCCGCCTTGAGCATGGGTGGCTGCTGACGGATGGCGCGCGGATCGCCGCGTTGGGCGCGGGCACGCCGCCCGCCTTCCCGGATCACGAGACGGTGGACGCGGCGGGGCTGACCCTGCTGCCCGGCTTCATCGACGTGCACGTTCACGGCGGCGCGGGCGCCGAGGCGATGGACGCCACGCCGGACGCCCTGCGCGCGATGGCCCGGCTCTACGCGCAGCACGGCGTCACGGCCTTCACCGCCGCGACCTGGACCGACTCGGACGCGCGCATCCAGGCGGCGCTGGACGCCGTGCTTGAGTTGCGCGGCCCGCAGCCGGACGGCGCGACCCTGCTCGGCGTCTACCTCGAAGGCCCCTACCTGAACCCCGAACGCTGCGGCGCGCAGAGCGCGCAGCACATCCGCACCGCCCCGCGCGACGAGGCGCTGGCCTACCTGGACACGGGCGTGATCCGGCTGGTGGCCCTGGCGCCGGAGTTCGAGGAAAACCACTGGCTGATCGAGGAGTGCGTGCGGCGCGGGATCACCGTCTCGGCGGCGCACACGGCGGCGACCTACGAGCAGATGCGGGACGCCGTGGCGCGCGGCCTGACCCACGCCACCCACACCTACAACGCCATGACCGGCCTGCACCACCGCGAGCCGGGCACCCTCGGCGCGGTGATGGCCCTGCCGGAGATCCGCGCCGAGCTGATCGCGGATAACATCCACGTGCACCCCGCCTCGATGCGCATCCTCTACAAGGCGAAGGGCCGCGACGGGCTGGTGCTCGTCACCGACGCCATGCGCGGCGCGGGCATGCCGGAGGGCGAGTACCAGATCGACGAGCGTACCGTGATGGTCAAGGACGGCGCGGTGCGCCTGCCCGATGGCACGCTGGCGGGCAGCATCCTGACGATGGAGCGCGCGCTCTATAACCTGATGCAGGCGACCGGCGAGCCGCTCGACGTGCTGTGGCCTACCAGCAGCCTCAACGCCGCCCGCGCGATCCACGTCGCGGACCGCAAGGGCAGCCTCGAAGTCGGCAAGGACGCCGACCTCGTGCTGGTGGACGACGCGCTCACCGTGCGTCTGACCGTGGCCGAGGGTGTGGCCGTCTACCGCGAGGGCGTGTAGCGATGGCGCGGCCCCGTGTGTACGTGACGCGCCGCATCCCCGACGAGGGGCTGGACCTGCTGCGCGCCGCCTGTGACGTCGAATTGTGGGAGGGCGAGCTGCCCCCGCCGCGTGAGGCGCTGCTGGACGGCGTCGCCGGGGCGGACGCGCTGCTCGCGCTGCTCACCGACCGCGTGGACGCCGCCGTGTTCGACGCCGCGCCCGGCCTGAAGGTCGTCAGCAACTACGCGGTCGGCTACGACAACGTGGACGTGGCCGAGGCCACCCGGCGCGGGATCCCGGTCGGTAACACGCCCGGCGTGCTGACCGAGACGACCGCCGACCTCGCGTTTGCACTGCTGCTGGCTGCCGCCCGCCGCGTCGTGGAGGGAGCGCGCATGGTCCACGCCGGGGAGTGGAAGACGTGGGGGCCGCTGACCCTGCTCGGCCAGGACGTGCACGGCGCGACCCTCGGCATCGTCGGGTTGGGGCGCATCGGGCGGGCGGTGGCCCGCCGGGCGCGCGGCTTCGACATGCGCGTGCTGTACCACGGCGGCGACCCCGGCGATCTGGAGTTTGAGGTCGAGCCGCGCGCGCTCGATGACCTGCTGCGCGAGTCGGACTTCGTGAGCCTGCACGCCCCGCTCACGCCGGAGACGCGCGGCCTGATCGGGGCAGATCGGAAGAGCGTCGTGTAGGGAAAGAGTGTAGGATAGGGTGT
>CAZGLU010000003.1:0-747 GCA_964526095.1 uncultured Anaerolineaceae bacterium
CAGGGCGTCCGGGCTGCCCTCGCCGCGCCGCCGGTAACGCTCGGAGGCAACGATGCGGGCGAGTTGGTCGGCGGCTGGCTCGCGCTCGTCATTCAGGACGAGGTACTGGCAGCGCGGGGCGAAGGTCATCTCGAACTTGGCGCGTTCGAGGCGGTGGGTCAGCTCCGACGGCTCGATCTTGCCGCGCTGCATGATGCGCTCGGCCAGGATGTCGAGGCGGGAAGGCGTCACGAAGATGAACACGGCGTCATCAGGATACGCCTCTTGTAGCTTGCCTGCGCCCAGGAACTCAATGTCCGCGATCAGGTCGCGCCCGGCAGCGATTGCTTCGTCCACGGTGCTGCGCGGCGTCCCGTACAGGTCTTGCAGGTGTACGCGCTGCCATTCGACCAGCGCATCCTGCTCGATCAGGCGCTCGAACTCCTGATGCGTCACAAACCAGTGCTCGCGGCCCTGTGCCTCAGTGGGGCGCATGGGGCGGGTAGTCATCGTGGCGAGTTGCTGGAGATCGGGGTACCGGTCCTGCACGCGGCGCATCAGGGTGTTCTTGCCCGCGCCGGAGGGGCCAACCAACACGAAGAGGATCCCGTCGTGCGCCATCCGAAGCCTTTCAGCACTGCATCCGAGTGGAACGATTGTGCGGTTAGTGTAACATGGCAGGCCCGTTCGGACCACGACAAAAGTCATAAAAAAGGCGGGCCACTGTCCAGATCGGAAGAGCGTCGTGTAGGGAAAGAGTGTAGGGTA
>CAZGLU010000003.1:757-20440 GCA_964526095.1 uncultured Anaerolineaceae bacterium
CGGGCCACTGTCCGTGACCCGCCTCGTGAGCGTTGGGCTAGCGACTGCCCGACGCTAGTAGTCCATGATGGCGATGTTGTCGATGAACCAGCCGTTGGCGGTGTTCGAGTTGACTCGGGCATCGACGCGGAACCGGATGTTGATTCGCTGATTTTTGTAACTGGACAGGTCGACCAGTGACGTGGTCCAATCGGTTTGGTCGTTGTTCCAGTTGGCTACACTTCTCCACGTATAACCGCCATCTGTCGAGACTTCCACGTAGAACACATCACCACTCCCGACGCTTCGTTTCTGGTCGAAGCGCAGGTATGGCCTGTCGAGCCCGGCCAGGTTGATCAGGCCCTCCAGGGTCATCGAGGCGTTGCTGCCGTGGACGTACCCGCCCGGGCTGTCAAGGTACACCATCCCGCTGTTGTAGCGGGCGAAGTCGACACGGGCGACCGATCCGCCTTCTTTCTCGTAGTACTCGATCCGGAACACGTGGGAACCCGGTGTCAACACGACGTCAGCGACATCCGGCGGGCTGTTTTCGCCCCGATCTTGCCAGAAGTTGTAGACCAGCTGGTCATTGACGAAGATGCGAAGCCCGTCGTCCGATGTGACCAACAACTGGTAAGCGGTGGTTTCGGTGACCGTGATCGTCCGCGTCCAGCGTATGATGAAGTAATCGTCCGACGGGAGATTGACACCACAGGGCCGGCCATTTGAACCCCATCGCTCCGCCGCGCAAGTTCCCGACGCCTTGGAGTTGATCTCGGTTACGTAGGCGTCGCCCCGCAGTTCGCCCGGGTCTATCTCACGATTCTTGTTCGTGTCCGCATAGAAGTAGGCATGCCATTTTTCTGAACCCAAAGCTGCGCCACTACCGATATTCGTTACGTCGGAGCCGCCTCCACCGCCTCGCTGCCAGTCTCCGTCAAAGACCCACCAGGTGTTGCTCACGTCGGCGTTGTCGCTGAACGTGTTGGGGAAGACAGCTTCCCGGTTGTAGCGCTCGACGATTGACAACTCATCGACCCACCACCCGTTTCCGTGGTTGCTCCCGTCTGACCGCAGGCGGAAGCGCAGCCTGATCTTCTGCCCGGCGTAGGCGGTCAGGTTGCCCTGGCGCCGGTTCCAAGACGTTGTGGACCCGGTGCGGCTCCACGCTTCGGGCACGGGGTTTGACATCCCTGCATCCACCTGGAACCAATTGCCACAGGTCTTTGTCGCGTCATTCCAGATGCAGATCTCCACGGCGAGACGATCGCCGCTCCCAAGCATGTGCCGGTCCCAGTAGTACAGCGTAGGCTCCACCGCGCCGCCGAGGTCGATCACGCCGCGCAATTCGAGGATGTCGTTTATGTCGCGTGTGTAGTCTCGGCCTGGGCTGTCGCTAAAGGCGATGCCGTTGCTGCGTGCCTCTTCAGCGGACGCGGCCCACGTGCCGCCCCGGTACCACGAGGCCGAGGAATCCATGCGGTTGATGAATGGCAGAGTCCAGGTGGTTTCGTTACGGGACTCGAAGCAGATGTCGTCCAGCCACCACCCGTTCGCATTGTTGCTACCGGCTTTACGGCGGAAGCGCACCTTGATGTTGTCCCCGCGATAGCTGTCCAGGTTCAAGGCTGTGCGCTGCCACGAGAGCACGCGGTTAAAGTCTGAGTCAACGGTGTTGTAGCCGGGCGGTCGGGAATTGTAGGACATGCTCCAGATAGGCGCCTCCCACGTCCCCGTGCTTTGGCGCATGATCTCGACCGCGAGCGTGGTGCCGCTGTTGATGTCCCACTGTTGCCAGAAGACGAGCTGCGGCTCCACCGCATCGGCGGGCAGGACGAGCCACGGCTGCATCTCCAGCGCATCACTGCTGTTGTTGACATAATTGCTGCGCGGGCTGTCGGACCAGAACCGGCCGCCGCTGTGGGCGTTGATCGTCATGCTATTGTGGCTGTCCGGCTGCTGGACCACGCCCCATGTGCCGTTGGCGATCCAGTTTTCGCCCATGTTCTCGACGTTGTCGCACCAACCAAACGCCACCTGGTTATTGGGGCGCTCTCGGATGGCGAAATCGTCGATCCACCAGCCATCCGCCTGGCTCGAGTCGTTGGACGTCAGCCGGAAGCGCAGGTAAATATCCTGGCCGATGTAGTCGCGAAGTGAGAGCACATGCTGCTGCCAGGTGCGCAAGCGGTCAGCCTCGGTGAACCTGGCGAGTTCCGTCCAGTGTTCGCGGTCCAACGACACCTCCACCCGGAGATAATCATTGGAGCGGACGTAGTGCTTGTGCCAGAACACGATCTCCGGCTCAACGATCCCCGCATCGGACAACACGATCACGCCGTCGAGTTCCAGGATGCTGTTCGCGTTCGGCAGGTAGTCGCCCGCCGGGCTGTCCGTCCAGGCGAGGGCGCCGTTGTGCGCCGGGCCGGTTCGCGCCCACGTTTCGCCCGCGATCCAGTGTGACTCGCCCTCCATATTGTCGTAGAAGCCAATGCGATACTCCTTCAGCGGCGGCGGTGTGTTGATGCTGATATCATCGATCACCCAGCCGTCCGCACTGGAGGTCGCTGCCGTGGCGTCGAGCACGAACCGAAGCTCGATGACCTGTCCGAGGTAAGGCGCCAAGTCCAGCTTTTGCCGGAACCAACCGGACGAGCCAGCGTCCTGGTGGATGATGTGTTGGTTCCAGGTCTCCGTCTCAGCTTGGCGGATCTCGACCCGCGCGACCGTGTTGGCCGACAGGCTGTAACGATCCCAGAAGATCAGCTCGGCGCGTTCGGCAGTGGTCAGGTCAACTGTGCCGCGCAGCCGCATGTTGCAGCGCGAGCCGGGCGCGTAGTTGCCGTTCGGGCTGTCGTTCCACGCGTCGGGCGGGCTGTGGTAGCTCACAGGTGAAATCGCCCAACTGCATTGGCCGATGTCCATATCTTCGGGGGCAATCAGTAAGTCTACGTAGAGTAGGGCAGCCCCGCCGCTATCAAAGAACTCTATTAGGACTTCTTTTTGACCAGCTTCGGTGATCGTAAATTCACTTGTGAACTCATTGGCGTTGTAGTAGTTCCATCCCCAGGCATCGGCGGTGAGCACGCCGTCAACCCAGATGCGGATCCCGTCATCCTTGCGCAGCTTCCAGATATACTTGCTGGCCTCGAACGCCATAATCGTCCGGTAGCGGGCGCAAAAGTTCGCCGCCACGCTTTGGTGAGGCGAAGCGTCTCCCCAATCGAACGCCAGCGCAGTATGGGTGGTTTGCCAGGCCCCTGTCCCGTCGGCCTTGTCGTGGCAGTTGCTACCACCAGAACCGTATGACCAGTATTCCGCGTTCCAGGTGCCCATCGTCACCGGCTTGGTAAATCCCGTCTCCCAGCGATCGGGGTCGCTGGCGTCATCCTCAAAAGGGTAGCCGTACTCCAGATCGACGGGAGTCGGACTGGGGCCGGGTGGCGGCTCCTCACCACCCGGCGGGTTTTCTCCCCCCGGCGGTTCCTCACCTTCGGGCGGCTCCTCCGTTGCGTAGGCAACAGGGGTGTTGGGACGGGGGGTGTTCGTCGCGATCTTCGGGCTTTCGGGCGTGTAGGACGCAACGGCAGTGACCTGCCGCCAGAGTTCCTCGCTGGACAGGGTGGGGCGCACTTCCGGCTCGCCGCCGATCAGGTTCAGGACCTGATCCTCGAAGACGTTGCCTACAGCCGGACCGGTCAGCGCGAGAATTCCCGCCAGCGAGATAATGACCAGCGCCAGAATGATCACATACTCGACCAGCGCCTGGCCCGCCACGAGCGTGGGTACCGGATGCGGGGCCGGGTAACCGCTCGGGTTTTGGTTCGAGCGTGTTTTCACGCTGCGATGGGACATCGATCCCCCCTCCTGCTATGCCGGTTTCGCTGCCGGCCACACGATCGGTACGACCTGGCCCTGGCATGCGAGTGGCCTGGGGCACGGGCGTGCCTGTCCTGTTTTCCGAATCTCAAGCCTAATTACCTCACTTCTAATGGTACATTACTCTAGCTAACAGTGAGTTGAAAATTGTAGTAGAGTTGTTGTAAATCATTGACAAATGACGCTGGCAGGACGCGCAGCCGTCACTGGTGAGGGCAGGGCGGGCATGGTAGTCTGGTAGGGTGACAGCGTCATATGATTGATCACCTGAGCTTACTTTAGATGCAGAAAGGCAGCAGTCGTTATGACGGCGAAGATAATTGACGGCAAGGCAGTTGCCGCCCGCATCCGGGCCGAGGTCGCGACGAAGGTTGAGGCGATGGAGGCGGAGCACGGCTTCCGGCCCGGCCTGGCGACCGTGCTGGTCGGTGAGGACCCGGCGTCGCAGACCTACGTGCGCATGAAGCATAAGGCGTGCGAGGAGTGCGGGATCGTGTCGTTCGGGCACGAACTACCGGCGGACGCCAGCCAGGACGAGGTCGAGGGGCTGGTCCGCGAGCTGAACGCGAACCCGCAGGTGCACGGCATCCTGGTCCAGCTTCCCCTGCCGAAGCACCTGAACGAAGAGGCGGTCCTGAACGCGATCAGCATCGAGAAGGATGTGGACGGCTTCCACCCGCTGAACATCGGCCGGTTGTCGATGAAGGGCCGCGAGCCGCTGTTCATCCCGTGCACGCCGTACGGCGTCATCGTGCTGCTGGAGGAGGCGGGCGTCACGTTCGAGGGCGCGAACGCGGTGGTGCTGGGCCGCAGCAACATCGTCGGGATGCCAGCGGCGATGCTGCTGGTGCACCGCAACGCGACCGTGACGATCTGCCACAGCCGGACGAAGGACCTGCCCGCCCTCTGTCGGCAGGCGGACATCCTCGTGGCAGCGGTGGGCCGCGCCGAGATGGTGCGCGGCGATTGGATCAAGCCCGGCGCGGTGGTGATCGACGTCGGCACGAACCAGAAGGAAGACCCCAGCGCCAAGCGCGGTTACCGGCTGGTCGGGGACGTCGCGTTTGACGAGGCCGTGGAGGTCGCCGGGGCCATCACGCCGGTGCCCGGCGGCGTGGGGCCGATGACGATCGCCATGCTGATGAAGAACACGCTGCGTGGCGCGGAACTGGCCGTGCCGGTTTCCGGCTAGCCTCACCCACACCTGGAGCCTTCGCCGGGCGAGTGAGCACGTATGGCTCGCCCGGCGCACCTCAGAAAAGAGTGACGCAAATGGGGACGCTACTCGTCAAGAACGCGCTCGTCCTGGTGACGATGGACGAGGAACGGCGTGAGATCCCTGGCGGCGGGCTGTTCGTGCGTGACAACGTGATCGAGGCCGTCGGACCGACCGATCAACTGCCCGCCACCGCCGACGAAGTGCTTGACCTGACGGGCCACGTCGTGATACCAGGGCTGGTCAACACGCATCACCACTTTTACCAGACGCTGACCCGCGTCGTGCCCGCCGTGCAGAACAAGGAGCTGTTCGACTGGCTGGTGGGCCTGTACCCGATCTGGGCCGGGCTGAGCGCGGAGGCGATCGGTGTCAGCGCGCAGGTGGCGGCGGCGGAGCTGATGCTTTCCGGCTGCACCACGGCCAGCGACCACCTCTACATCTATCCGAACGGGACCCGCCTGGACGACGAGATCGCGGCGGTGCAGCCCACCGGCCTGCGCTTCCACGCCAGCCGGGGCAGCATGAGCCTGGGCCAGAGCGCGGGAGGGTTGCCGCCGGACAGCGTCGTGGAGGACGAGGACGCGATCCTGCGCGACTCGCAGCGCCTGATCGAGACGTACCACGACAACAGCCGTTACTCGATGCTGCGCATCACGCTTGCGCCGTGCTCGCCGTTTAGCGTCACGCAGGACTTGATGCGCGCCGCCGCCGAGTTGGCCCGCAGCTACCCCGGCGTGCGGCTGCACACGCACCTCGCGGAGACGAAGCCGGACGTGGCCTACAGCCTGGAACGCTTCGGGCTGCTCCCCGGCGAGTACGCGGAGGATGTCGGTTGGGTGGGCGACGACGTGTGGCACGCGCACTGCGTCCACCTGACCAGCGACGCTATCACGCGCTTCGGCCAGACGGGGACCGGCGTGGCCCACTGTCCGTCGAGCAACGCGCGGCTCGGCAGCGGCATCGCGCCCTTGCGTGAGATGCTGGATCAGCGTGTGCCGGTTGGCCTGGGCGTGGACGGATCGGCCAGCGCCGACAGCGGCCACCTGCTGAACGAGGCGCGGCAGGCGATGTTGTTCCAGCGCGCCAAGGGCGACCCGGAGGCGCTGACTGCCCGCGAGGCATTGGAGATCGCCACGCTGGGCGGCGCGCGCGTGTTGGGCCGGGACGACATCGGCGCTCTGAAGCCGGGTATGGCGGCGGACTTCGCGGCCTACGACCTGCGCAACGTGGCCTTTGCGGGCGCGCTGCACGATCCGGTCGCGGCGCTCGTGTTCTGCACGTCGTTCAACGCGGCCTACACGGTCATCAATGGGCGCGTCGTGGTGCGCGAGGGGCAAATCACGACCATCGATCTGCCGGTCGTGATGGAGCGGCACAACGCGATCGCGCGGGCGCTGGTGAACGGCGAGTAGGGGCGAGGGCAATGGCACAGCATAAGGTGATACGTGGCGGCCAGGTGGTGACCGATACCGCCGTGCTTGACGCGGACGTGCTGATCGACGGGGAGCGGATCGCGGGCGTCGTTGCGCGCGGCGTGGAGGCGTGGCCCGGTGCGGAGGTGATCGACGCAGGGGGCTGCCTTGTGTTTCCGGGGCTGGTCGATCCGCACACCCATATTCAGTTGGATACCGGCATCTACCAGACCGCCGACGACTGGCAGGTGGGCACCACAACCGCCGCGTTCGGCGGGGTGACGACCGTGGTCGACTTCGCGACGCAGTTCCCCGGCATGACGTTCCCCGACGCGCTCGACGCGCGGCTGCGGGAGTGTGAACCGGCGCTGATCGACTATGGGCTGCACATGATGGTCACCGACCTGCCGCCTGACCCGGATCTGGCGCATGACTGGCTGACGGAACTGCGCGACCTCGGCGTGCCGAGCATCAAGCTCTACACGACGTACCGGCCGAACTACTACGTCGATGACGCGATGTTTCTGCACACCTTCCGCGCCATGCCGAACGACATGATCGCCATGATCCACTGCGAGAATGACGCGATCGTGACGGCGGAAACGGCGCGGCTCGTCGCGCGCGGCGAGACGACGTGGGCCAGCCACGGGCGCGCGCGTCCCCCTGAAGCAGAGGTCGAGGCGATCCGGCGCGTGATCTACCTGGCGAAGGTGACCGGCGCGGCGATCTACATCGTGCACTGCTCCACTGCCCAGTCGATCCAGGAGGTCCGGCGTGCGCAGGCGGACGCGGACCAGCCGCCGCTGTACTGTGAGACGTGCCCGCAGTATTTCTGGCTGGACGCTAGCTGCTATGGCAAGCCGGGCGCCGAGCGGTTCATCTTGCAGCCGCCGCTGCGTCCCCAGGGCTGGACGGTGGACCTGCTGGCGGCGCACGAAACCCTCAGCGCCGTATCGACCGACCACTGCGACTACACCCTTGCGCAGAAACAGGAGTTCACCGAGTTCACCCGGACGCCGGGCGGCCTGCCGGGGCTGGAGACGTCCTTCGCGCTGACCTATACCTACGCCGTGCGCCGGGCGGGTGAGCGCGATCCGCAGGATGCACCGCTGGCACTGCCGGAGTTGGCGCGGCTGATGTCGGCTGAGCCAGCGCGGATCTTCGGGCTGTACCCACGCAAGGGCGCGCTCCTGCCGGGCAGCGACGCGGATGTGCTGATCTACGACCCGGCGCCGGAGACGGTGATCCGGGCCGCCGACCAGCACACCGTCGCGGGCTACACGCCCTACGAGGGGATGCGTGTGCAGGGCCGCGTGCGGACGGTGCTCAGCCGGGGCGAGGTGATCGTGCGCGACGGCGAGCTGCACGCCGCGCCGGGGCGCGGGCGGTTCGTGCGTGGTGCGCCTTTCGTGCACCTGCCCGCCCGCCTCTAATTGCTGCTCATAGCCGTTTCCCTTCACATGAGATATGGTATGTGTTGCGAGTAAGGGAAACGGCCTATTCTAATTGTGTAAATGATGTAGAATAGCCGCATCGTCGCCATGCTGGCCCCACAGGGTGCGACGATGCACGTTTGTGCTGCGTCGCGTGAGCGCCTGGTATGGATGGTTGGCAGTGCCGGACAAGGTCTGTCGACCGGCTTCTGGTAAGCGTGCAAGTTGATCCGCATGAATCACATTATCTGAATCGCAGTATATGGAGATGGTGAAAATGACGGCAGAGGCTCAAGCTGCGCTGGTCGAGTCGATCAGGTCTCATGTGGCCAGCCACCGGGACGCGATCCTGAGTTTCTTTCGGGAGATCTGCGCCATACCAAGCGTGATGGGGCAGATTGGCGACGTTGGCAAGCGTGTTGCGGACGAGATGAAGCGCCTGGGCTTCGAGGACGTGCGGTTCGACCGGATGGGGAACGTGCTGGGCCGCGTCGGAAACGGGCCGCGCGTGCTGCTCTACGACAGCCATCTCGATACGGTTGACATCGGCGATCCGACCGCGTGGGAGTGGGATCCGTTCCAGGGCAAGGTGGAGGACGGGATCTTCTATGCGCGCGGCGCGGGCGACGAGAAACAGTCGACGCCGGGCATGATTTACGGCATGGCGCTGGCGCGTGATCTGGGTCTGATCGACGGGTTCACGCTCTATTATTTCGGCAACATGGAAGAGGACTGTGACGGTATCGCCCCGAACGTGCTGGTCGAGGTCGAGGGCATCCGCCCCGATCTGGTGGTGATCGGCGAACCCACGCGGATGCAGGTCTATCGCGGGCACAAAGGCCGCGTCGAACTGAAAGTCGTCGCAAAGGGGCGGTCCATTCATGCTGCATCAAACCAACTGGGCGACAACGCCATCTACAAGATGCTGCCGGTCATCGCCGGGATCCGCGACCTGAACGATCAGCTTCACACCGATCCCTTCCTGGGGCAGGGACGCATCACCGTCAGCAAGATCGAATGCCAGACCCCATCCATCAACGCCGTCCCTGACGAATGCACGATCTACATCGATCGGCGCCTGACCTTTGGGGAGACCAAGGAGCAGGCCGTCGAACAGGTTAAGGCGTTGATCCCGCCCGAACACGCGAACTCAATCCATGTTGAGATCCTGCAATACGACACGCCCAGCTACACGGGGTACCAGTACCCGGTGGAGAAGTATTTCCCCGCGTGGGCCATTGACGAGGAGCACCCGCTGGTGCAGGCCGGTCTGGCGGCCCGCGAGCTGCTTTGGGGCGAGACCGGCCCGGCGGGGAAGTGGGACTTCTCGACCAACGGCATTTACTGGAACGGGAAAGCCGGTATCCCCGCGATCGGGTTTGCCCCCCGGCGATGAACGAACGGCTCACGGTAACCTGGATCAGGTGCCGCTTGAAGATGTCGTGCGCGCCACGGAGTTCTACACGCTTTTGCCTGCGCTACTGAAAGACGAAACGAGGGGTTAAAGATGCAGACACACTTGATTGGGCGGGACATGATCACGCCCGACGAATGGACCGACGACGAGGTTAACACCATCTTCGATGTCGCGTTCGACCTGAAGCGCAAGCGCGCCCTCAATGAGCCGCACGCCTACCTGCGCGACAAGGTGCTGGCGCTGATGTTTTTCTTCTCCAGCACGCGCACCCGCGTCAGCTTCGAGGCGGGCATGGCGCAGTTGGGCGGGCACGCGCAGTTCATCGAGAGCCGCACCACGCAGATCTCACACGGCGATACGGCCAAGGAGATCGGGGAGATCGTCGGGCGCTACTGCGACGGGATCGCGATCCGTCAGGTGGATTGGGGCGTAGGCAATCAGTACATCCGTGAGGTCGCCAAGCACAGCCGCGTGCCAGTCCTGAACATGCAGGACGACTGGTATCACCCCTTCCAGGCGCTGGCCGACATGATGACCATCTTCGAGCGCTTCGGGCGGGACGTGCGCGGCAAGACGCTGAACATGTCCTGGGCGTACGCGTCCAGCTACCAGAAGCCGCTGTCGGTGCCGCAGAGCGTGATCACGCTGGCGACCCGCTTCGGGATGAACGTACGCCTGACGCACCCGCCGGAGTTCAAGCTGATGCCGGAGATCCTGGATCTGGCTGCGGAGAATGCGCGCAAGTCCGGCGGCAGCTTTGAGATCCTCGACGACTTTGACGCTGGCTTCAAGGGCGCGGACGTGGTGTACCCCAAGAGCTGGGGCGCGATGCTGACCACCACCGACATGGACGAGTCCAAGCGCCTCGGCGACCAGTACACGGACTGGATCGCGGACGAGCGTCGTATGGCGCTGGCGAACGAACATGCCATCTACCTGCACTGCCTGCCCGCCGACCGCAACATCGAAGTCACCGACGGCGTGATCGATGGCCCGCAGAGCGCTGTCTACGATGAGGCTGAGAACCGCCTGCACGTGCAGAAGGCCGTGATGGCCCTCACCATGCGTTAGTGCGTGGATGACCGACTAGACGTGTACTAATGAAAAGCCGATCAGCCATACCAGGGTGGTCGGCTTTCACTTCCATTCACAACAACTATTGGCTCAAGGTATTTCTTTTAAGAGGACGGTAAATATGGCGGCACCAATCAAGACGGCTGTCATTGCGATCGGCGGCAACTCGCTTATCCTGGACAAGCACCGCCCCGAAGTGAAACACCAATGGGAAGCCGTTTACGAGACGGTGAAACACATCGTCAGCATGATCGAGGCCGGTTGGCGCGTTGTGATCACGCACGGCAACGGGCCGCAGGTAGGATTCATCCTGCGCCGCAATGAGCTGGCCTATCCGGAGGTCCACACTACGCCGATGGACGTCATCGGCGCGGACACGCAGGGCTCGATCGGGTACATGCTTCAGCAGGCGTTGGACAACGAACTGTGCCGCGCCGGGATCCGCCGGGGCGTGGCAACGGTCATCACGCAGACGTTGGTAGACCGCGACGACCCGGCCTTTAAGAACCCGAACAAGCCCATCGGCGGGTTTATGTCCTACGAGGAGAGCAGGCGTTTCGAGGAAGAAGGCTGGACCGTGGTCGAGGACGCCGGGCGTGGCTACCGCCGGGTGGTGGCGTCGCCGATCCCGATTGAGATCATCGAGCTGGACGCGATCAACACCCTGATCCAGAACGATATCATCGTGATCTGCACCGGTGGCGGCGGCATCCCTGTGATCCGCGACGAACAGGGCAACCTGCGCGGCGTCAACGCTGTGATCGATAAGGACCGGGGCACGAGCCTGCTGGCGATCGGCCTCAAGGCGGACCTGTTCGTGATCTCGACGGCGGTCGAGAAGGTGGCGATCAACTTCAACAAGCCGGATCAGCGGTGGCTCGACCGTATGACGGCAGGCGAGGCGCGCCGGTATATGGCCGAGGGCCAGTTCGCGGCGGGCAGCATGCTGCCGAAGATCGAGGCGGTGCTGAACTTCATAGACAACGGCGGCCCGCAGGCGCTCATCACGGACCCGGCGAACATCGAGCGGGCGCTGCGCGGCGAAACCGGCACGGTCATCGTGCCGGGGGAATGAATGGAAAGGGAGAGCCGGGATGCTGGCGAATGAACTGCGGTGCGTGATCTGCGGGCGCGCCTTCGGCCCGGACGAGGTGGCGTACACCTGCCCGGACTGTGGGCAGGCGGGGACGCTCGACGTGGCGCTGGACGTAGACGCGATCCGCAGCATGGTGTCGCCGGAGATGCTCGCTGATACCACCGAGCCGACGATGTGGCGCTATCGGCCACTGCTGCCCCTGGCCGCGACCGCCGAGGTGCCGCCGCTGGCTGTGGGCTGGACGCCGCTCTACGACGCGCCGCGCCTCGCGGAGCACCTCGGCCTGCACCGGGCGTGGGTCAAGGACGACGGGCGCAACCCAACGGGGTCGCTGAAGGACCGGGCGAGCGCGTTGATCGTGGCGCGGGCGATGGCCGACGGCATCGAGGTGGTGACTACGGCCAGCACCGGCAACGCCGCGGCGGCTCTGGCCGGGCTGGCGGCGAGCGTGGGCCTTCCCGCCGTGATCTTCGTACCGGCAGCGGCGCCGGAGGCGAAGATCGCGCAACTGCTGACCTACGGCGCGAGGGTGATGCTGGTCCAGGGCAACTACGATGCGGCGTTCGACCTGGCGGTGCAGGCCGCCGAGCGATACGGGTGGTATAACCGCAACACGGGGATGAACCCGTACACGCTCGAGGGCAAAAAGACGGTTGCCTACGAGATCGCGGAGCAGTTGGGCTGGCGCGCGCCGGATGTCGTGGTGGTCAGCGTCGGCGACGGGAACATCATCAGTGGCGTGTACAAGGGCTTCCGCGACCTCGTGGAACTGGGCTGGATCGAGCGTATGCCGCGCCTGATCGGCGTGCAGTCCACGGGCAGCGCGGCGCTGTACGACGCCTGGAAGCGTGGTATCGACCCGGCCACGATGGAGCCGATCAACGCCCAGACGGTGGCCGACAGCATCTCCGCCGACCTCCCGCGCGACCGCGTCAAGGCGATGCGGGCCGTGCGTGCCACGGACGGCGCGTACGTGGCCGTGCCGGACCAGGCGATCCTGGATGGTATCCCCGTGCTGGCCCGCCTGAGCGGAGTCTTTGCGGAACCGGCGGGGGCAGCCGTGTATGCGGGCGCCAGACAGGCGCTGGACGAGAGGCACATTACCCCGGATGACGAGGTCGTGCTGCTCGTGACCGGCAACGGCCTGAAGGACATCCGCAGCGCGATGCGAGTGGCGGGGAAGGGCCACCCGGTCGAGCCGTCGATGGACGAAGTTGAGCGCGTCCGCGTCGAGTTGGGCCTGCCAGCGTTCGCTCAGTAGGCCGCAGGTCGGATCGCGGCGCGCCGTGCGATCAGGTAAAATGACAGTACCGTACGCCAGATGAGAGGTTGATGACAGTTAAGCCCACCATTTCGATCGTCGCTCCGGTGTTCAACGAGGAGCCGATCATCAACGAGCTGTACCGGCGGATCGCCGAAGTGATGGACAGCCAGCCCGAGCCGTGGGAGTTGGTGTTGGTCAATGATGGCAGCACGGACCGGTCGGGCGAGCTGATGGCGGCGCTGCACGAGCGAGACCCGCGCGTGCGCGTCGTGAACTTCGCCCGCAACTTCGGGCACCAAAGCGCGGTGACGGCGGGCATGGACTACGCGCGTGGGGACGCGGTCGTCATCATCGACGCGGACCTGCAAGACCCGCCGGAGGTGATCCTCGATCTGCTCGCCAAGTGGCGCGAGGGGTATCACGTCGTCTACGCCGTGCGCTCCGAGCGACGTGGCGAGTCGTGGTTCAAAAAGTTCACCGCGCACCTGTTCTACCGTATCATCTACCGTATCACGGATGTGAACATCCCCCTGGATACCGGCGATTTCCGGTTGATGGACCGGCAGGTGGTGAACGCGCTGAACACCATGCGCGAGCACAACCGGTTCATCCGGGGAATGGCGAGTTGGGTCGGGTTCCGGCAGACGGGCGTGGAGTACGTGCGCCAGGAGCGGTTCGCCGGGCAGACCAAGTATCCGCTCAGGAAGATGCTGCGCTTCGCCCTGGATGCGATCACCGGCTTCTCGTACTTCCCGCTCCAGGTGGCGATCTACGCGAGCCTGGTGCTGGCGGTGATCGCGGTGCTGGCCGTGCCGTTGGTCGCGTTCCTGCGGCTCGCGGGCGCGTCCGTGTTTGAAGGGCAGGCGACGACGCTGGTCGTTGTGCTGTTGATGAGTTCGTTTCAGTTGTTGTTCTTCTTCATCCTGGGGCAGTACATCGCCCGGATCTACGACGAAGTGCGCAACCGGCCGCTTTACATCGTCGCCGAGACGTTGGATCAGCAGGAAGACGAGCCGGGCGGGGCGGCGGACGACGTCCCGGCAGACGGGGGTCACACGGATGCCGTGCCGGCTGGGCAGGGCGGATGAGCGTTGAGAAGGAGCAGCCTGTGATGTCGCGTTCGCAGCAGGACCCAGGGGATCTGGAGCGCATCCAGGCGTACCAGCAATTGGTGCTCAAGTACGAGGCGCTGGACGAAGCGATCGACGCGCTGCTGATGCGCTTCAACGGCGGGACGGAAAATATGCCTGACCAGGAGTATGAGCACTACCGTCGCCTGGCCTCCGAGCGCGACGAGACGTACAACCAGATGAAGGAATTGGAGCGCCAGATCTTGTTGGACGACGAAGGCGGCGAGATCTAGCGACCGAAAGAAGTGCTTTCGTTCGACTAGGGCGGACCGGCCCCGCTGGCTGTGCCCTAGCAGCCTATGCAACAGGAGCGTATCACGTGGCAGAAAGAAAGTTAATCACCGGCCCAACCTTCGAGGAGATGCTGCACCCGAACCTGATCGATCCGGCGGTGCGCGCCAAAGCGCACGACGCGATGACGTCGGATCCCCTGGCGCCGATCAACCTTTACAACATCACCTGGCGGGACATCAACGATAAGATCCAGTATGTCGTCCTGCCGCGCGAGTTGACCGGCGTCGACACCCCGATCGCCGTCATGACGAGCATCCACTTCCCGACGGGCAGTCACAAGGTCGGCGCCACCTACTCGGTGCTGATCGAGAAGGAGTTGTTCGGTGACGTGGATCCGTGGAAGCATACGCTCGTCTGGCCGTCCACGGGCAACTACGGGATCGGCGGCGCGTACGTCGCGGGCCGGATGGGCTGCAACAGCCTCGTGATCCTGCCGGAGGAAATGAGCCAGGAGCGCTTCGACAAGATCGAGTACTACGGCGCGAAGGTTATCAAGACCGCGGGCTGCGAGAGCAATGTCAAGGAGATCTTCGATAAGACGCACGAGCTGCGCGCGGCTGATCCGAACATCCGCATCCTCAACCAGTTCGAGGAGATGGGGAATTACCGCTTCCACTACTACGTGACGGGCAATACCATCATCGAACTGGCGCGTGAGCTGGCGGAGCAGGGCATCGGCAGCGGCAAGGTGTCGGCCTTTACGTCTGCGATGGGCAGCGCCGGGACGATCGCGGCGGGCGACCGGCTCAAGCAGGAATGGCACGACCATAAGATCGTCGGCCTGGAGCCGATCCAGTGCCCTACGCTGGCGCTCAACGGCTACGGCGGGCACGACATCCAGGGCATCGGCGACAAGCACGTGCCCTGGATCCACAACGTCCGGAACACCGACGCGATCATGTGCATCGACGATGTGGAGTGCAAGCTCGCGCTTCAGATCATGGCGGACGAGGGCGGGCGTCAGGCGTTGGTCGAGGACTTCGGGATCGACCCGGCGCTGGTGGATATCTTCGGTCAGCGCTTCGGCATCAGCAGCATTTGCAACATCTTCGGCGCGATCAAGGCGGTCAAGCACTACGGTTTCGGCCCGAATGACCTCGTCGTGACGGTCGCGACCGACGGCATGGACCGTTATCACAGCGTGATGGATGCCATGCGCCAGAAGTACGGCGTGGTGGACCGCACGGAGGCGATCGCGCGTGTCCGCAGCCTGTTCCACGGCCTGCGCACGGACTGGATCTTCGACGGCACGGCGGACAACCGCGAGCGCTGGCACAACCTGAAGTATTACACCTGGGTTGAGCAGCAGGGCAAGACCGTAGAAGAGTTGGACGCTCAGCGCTGCAACGAGTGGTGGGAGGCCGAGCAGGCGCGCGTGAGCGAGATCGACGCGGCGCTGCGCGCGTACCGCGAGAAGCAGCAGGCGTAACGGGAAGGCGGCGGGACGTCGCGTGTACCCTGAGGATCGCGTGCTGGTCGGAGTCATCAATCGCAAGCGGGACCTGGATACCCTCCAGCGGGAACACTGGTACCGGGTCCCGCAGGGCCGCGCGCCGCAGGGGATCTACGTCGAGTACGTCGCCTTCTTTCTGAGCCGCGCGTTCGCTGAGCGCAACGGTGGCATCTACTACTATGCGCGACGCACAGGGGTCGAACTGGTCCGGCGGCGGGATCTGCTGCCCGCCGAGGTCGATCATCCCCGTGCTGACGACCTGTATTACAAGCTCCAACTGGCCGAGTTGCGCCACAAAGATCCGCCTGTGCTCAACCCCAACCGCCGGGCCGTCAGCTTCATCTATACGACCTGGGACCGTTTCATCGCGGCCCGGCAGATCGAAGACCTGTACAGCGAGGCGGATCACTTCGTCGATCGGGGCTTCCACGCGCTGGAGCGCCCCGCGCGGCTGAGGCTGGCGGACGACGGCGCCTGACGTTGGGGCACGGTTCCTGACGGCCCGGCGGGCGATCACGCCCGGTGATGGCCGGTAAGCCACGAGAGGGAGAGGACATGGCACTGCTCATCACGCATGCGCGGCTGGTGACGTGGGGCGACCCCAACGAGATCATTGAGGATGGCGCGCTGTTGATCGAGGACGGCGTTATCCGGGCGGTTGGCGCCAGCGCCGACCTCGAGGCGCAGCACCCGGCGGCGGAACGGCTCGACGCACGCGGGCAGTTCGCCATGCCGGGCAATATCTGTGCGCACACGCACTTCTACGGCGCGTATGCGCGCGGGCTGGCGATCCCCGGCCCGGCGCCGAAGGACTTCCCGGAGATCCTGGCGCGGCTGTGGTGGCCGCTGGACAAGGCGCTCGACGAGACGTCGGTGCGTTACAGCGCCCTGGTGTGCCTGGTAGACGCGATCAAGCACGGCACCACGACGTTGATCGATCACCATGCCAGTCCGAACTTCATCGACGGCAGCCTGGACGTGATCGCGGACGCGGTGGAGGAGACCGGGCTGCGCGCCGTGCTGTGCTACGAGGTCACCGACCGGGACGGCGAGGCGAAGGCTCAGGCCGGGATAGCGGAGAACGTGCGCTTCCTTAAGGCCGCGCGGGAGCGGCCGCTGGTCGGCGCGACGTTCGGCCTGCACGCCGGGCTGACGCTTTCCGATGCGACGCTGGAGGCGTGTGTGGCTGCCGCCGAGGGCCTGGACACTGGGTTCCACATCCACGTGGCCGAGCACGAGGCCGACGAGGAGGACAGCCTGAGTAAGTGGGGCGAGCGGGTGGTGCCGCGCCTGGAACGGCTGGGCATCCTGGGGCCGAAGACGATCGTCGCCCATGCGGTGCACGTGGACGAGCGCGAGCGCGCGATCCTGAAGGAGACGGACACGTGGGTGTCTCATCAGCCGCGCTCGAACATGAACAACGCGGTGGGCGCCGCCGCGCTGGACGCGATGCGGGACGAAGGGATCAGGCTGGCGCTGGGCAACGATGGGTTCAGCAACAACATGTGGGCCGAATGGAAGGCGGCCTACCTGCTGCACAAGGTTGCCAACCGCGATCCGCGCCGGGCGCCGGGCGACGCCATCGCGCAGATCGCGACGAGGAACAACGCGCGGCTCGCGGAGACGTTCTTCCCCGGCCAGACGCTCGGCGTGCTGGAGCCCGGCGCAGCGGGTGATGTGATCCTGGTCGATTACCAGCCGTATACGCCGCTGCACGCGGGGAACCTGCCGTGGCACATCCTGTTCGGGTTCGAGGCGTCGATGGTCACGACGACGATCGTGGCGGGCCGGGTGTTGATGCGCGACCGCCAGCTTCTGACGCTGGACGAGCGCACGATCGCGGCCGCAGCATTGGAGTATGCACCCCAGGTCTGGGAGCGCTATAACTACTTTGTGGCGCAGGTTTTGTGATACCTGCCCTTCAAGAAGGGACACATGGCGTGACAAGCGAAACGTCCAAGATGATGACCGTGGCCGTAGTGGGCGGCACGGGCAAGGAAGGCAGCGGCCTGGCGCTGCGCTGGGCGCATGCCGGGTACCGGGTGATGATCGGCTCGCGGGACCCGGCGCGAGCACAGGCCAAGGCAGACGAACTTAACGCGGCGCTCGGCGCGGATGTGGTGCACGGGCTGGGTAATGTCGAGGCGGCGCAGGCGGCGGAGGTCATCGTGCTGACGGTGCCGTATGCGGCCCACGCCGCCACGCTGGAGGCGATCAAAGAGGCGGCCCAGGGCAAGATCCTGGTGGACGTGACGGTGCCGCTCCAGCCGCCACAGATCCGGACCGTGTACGTGCCGGAGGAGAAGGCGGCGGCGCTGGCCGCCCAGGCGCTGCTTGGCGACGGCGTGGCGGTGGTGGCGGCGTTTCAGAACATCTCTGCCTCACACCTGAAGCACCTCGATCACACCATCGACAGCGATGTGTTGGTGTGCGGCGACGACGACGCGGCCAAGGGTGAGGTCTTCAAGCTGGTCGAGGCGACCGGCATGCGCCCGGTGGACGCCGGTACGCTGGCGAACGCGGTGGCGGTCGAGGCAATGACGGCGGTCTTGATGTATATTAATAAACGCTACAAAGTTGTCGGGGCCGGTATCCGGATCACGGGCCTTGACTGACGGGGTTGGTGAGGCACCCTTGAGGCAGATCACGTTGCTCGCGCTGCCGGGCCTGCCGCTCGTGCAGCCGGGCGATGACCTGGCGGCCCTGATCGTGGCCAGCCTGTCCCAGGCTGGGCTGACGCTGGACCGGACCGATGTGCTGGTCATCACGTCGAAGCTGGTGTCGAAGGCGGAAGGGCGCTTCTGCAACCTGGCGACCGTGACGCCCAGCCCGCGCGCCGAGGAGATCGCTGCCGAAACACGCAAGGATCCGCGCCTGGTGGAATTGATCCTGCGCGAGTCCAGCGCGGTGTCACGGATGCGGCCCGACGTGCTGATCGTGCGGCACCGGCTGGGCTTCACGCTGGCGAACGCCGGGATCGACCACTCCAACGTGAGCGAGGATGGCGAGGAATGGGTGCTGCTGCTGCCGGAGGACCCCGACCGTTCGGCCCGCACGCTGCGCGCCCGGCTGGGGGAACTGACCGGGGTGCAGCCCGGCATCGTGATCAGCGACTCGCATGGGCGGCCCTTCCGGCAGGGCACCGTCGGCGCGGCTATCGGGCTGGCCGGTATCCCTGCGCTGCACGATATGCGCGGCGAGCGTGACCTGTTTGGCCGGACCCTGCGCGTGACCGTGACCGGGCTGGGCGACGAGATCGCGGCGGCGGCGGGATTGGTCAGCGGGCAGGGCGCGGAAGGGCTGCCGGTCGTGCTGGTGCGCGGGCTGGCGCTGCCCGAAGGCGATGGACGCGCCGCCGACCTCGTGCGGCCGCTGGAACTGGACCTGTATCGTTAGCGCAGGGGGCAGACAGCAGGTTGGAAGCGACGTGTCAGACCTGCAACGTGTGATCCGCGAGCGGCGGTCTATCCGGCGCTACGCCGAGCGGTCTATCCCCCGGCGCGTGCTGGGCGAACTGCTGGAAACGGCGACCTGGGCGCCCTCGGCCCATAACCGTCAGCCGTGGCGCTTCGCGGTCATCACGGATGCGGCGCGGCGGGCGTCACTGGCGCGGGCGATGGGCGAGCCGTTCCGGGCGGATCTCGCGGCGGACGGGCTGGCCCCGGACGCAATCGAGCGGCAGGTGGGGCGGTCGTACGAGCGCATCTCAAGTGCGCCCGCCGTCATCATCGCCTGCATGAGCATGGCCGACATGGACGTTTACCCCGATGCGCGGCGCCAGCAGGCCGAATGGACGATGGCGACGCAGAGCGTCGCGCTCGCGGTGCAAAACTTGCTGCTGGCTGCGCACGATGCCGGGCTGGGCGCATGCTGGATGTGCGCGCCGCTGTTCTGCCAGGACGCGATCCGCCGCGAGTTGGGCCTGCCCGACGACTGGGAGCCGCAGGCGTTGATCACGCTTGGCTACCCGGCACAGGAGAAGACATCGGCGCGTGCGCCGTTGGAAACGAAGGTGTTATGGTTTTAGACGAGC
>CAZGLU010000003.1:20450-23042 GCA_964526095.1 uncultured Anaerolineaceae bacterium
AGCAAGTTCGCGTGGTGGCCCTCGCAGGGGGTGTGGGTGGGGCGAAACTGGCTTATGGGCTGGCGCAGGTCCTGCCGCCGGAGCATCTGACCGTCGTCGGCAACGTCGGGGATGACTTCGAGCTGTACGGGCTGCACATCTCCCCGGATCTCGACACCCTCATGTACACGCTGGCCGAGGTCGCGAACCCGGTGACCGGGTGGGGGCTGGACGGCGAGTCGTGGCAGATGCTCGACATGCTGCGGCGCTACGGTGAAGATGCCTGGTTTGGCCTGGGCGACCGCGACGTGGCGACGCACCTGCTGCGTACGACCTGGCTGCGGGAGGGCGTGACGCTGACGGAAGCCACGGCGCGGCTCAGCCAGGCGCTCGGCGTGGCCTGCCGCCTGCTGCCCGTGACGGATGACTGGCTGGCGACGATGGTGGATACGGTCGAGCAGGGCACGCTCGCCTTTCAAGAGTACTTCGTCCGCGAGCGCTGGCAGCCGACCGTGCGCCGGATCTGGTTCCGGCATGGCGTACAACTGCGTATCACGTCGCAGGTGCAGGCGGCGCTGCGGGAGGCGGACGTGATCGTGATCTGCCCCTCCAACCCGGTGCTGTCGATCGGGCCGATGCTGGCGGTGCCCGGCCTGCGAGAGGCGCTGGAGGCGCGGACGGCGACGTGTGTCGCGGTCAGCCCGTTTGTGGGCGGCAAGGCTGTCAAGGGTCCCGCCGACAAGCTGATGGGTGAGCTGGCACTGGATATTTCGCCGGATGGGCTGGTACGATACTATGCTGGCCTGCTGGACGGCCTGGTGATCGATACCGGCGATCCGGGGGCACGCGGGGAAGGAGCGATCCCGATCCTTGAGACTGTGACTTTAATGGAAACGAATGAAGACCGGGTACGTTTAGCACGAGAGATATTGAGTTGGGTAGGGAGTGGACTGAAATGACGACGTGGGCGATCGTGCCTGTGAAGCCATTTAACCGTGCAAAGAGCCGGCTGGCGAGTGAATTGCCGCCGGAGGAACGTGAGATGTTGGCCGAGGGGCTGCTGCGGCGGACGCTTGAGCTGCTCCAGCCACTGCCGGCGATCCAGGGCGTGCTGGTGATCAGCCGCGATACCAAGGCGCTCGCGATCGCACGCGAGATGGGGGCGCAGACCGTTCAGGAGAGCGGCGCCCCGGAACTGAATAACGCCCTGGACCGCGCCACGCTCGCGCTGCGCGTGTGGAACGTGGACGGCGTGCTCGTAGTGCCTGCGGACCTGCCGCTGCTCCGCGCCGAGGATATCGAGGAAATGGTGCGGCTGGGACGCTACAACGGGTGCGTCGTGCTGGCGCCGGACCGGCATGAGCATGGCACGAACCTGCTGCTCGCCCGCCCGCCGGGGATCATCCCGTACTCGTTCGGCATCGACAGCTTCGCGGAGCACCAGCGCCGCGCCGCCGACGTGGGCGCGACGATCCACCTGTACCGGTCCGAGTTCGCGGCGCTGGACCTGGACACACCGGATGACCTGAAAGCATACTACCGTCTTGCGGAACAGTTGGGCGTGCCGCCGATCGAGCATTCGCAGGCGCAGCCCTGGCTGATGATCGAGGAATTAAACCCCGGTAAATAAGCCGGGCGCGCGTCGAAGCCCGATACTCCCTGGCGGCTGGCGCGCGGCTGTGGATCGCTCGACCACATGGGGCGGCGTGTGCTGTGCGGTTTCTGGTCCCGGTATGGCCGGGCCGCTCGACCTGGACTTCCCGTCGCTGGCTGGCCCATGTGCGCAAGTTTGTGAAGACATTTACCGAATTGGAGGATACCCCCATGGCCGAACGAGTTGCCCTTTATCTCCAGGATGCGCACCCGCTGCGCGAAGCCATCGAGTACGTGCAATACGCCGAGGAACGGGGTTTTGAGGCGGTCTGGCAGGCCGAGAGCCGCCTCGTGCGGGACGCGATCGTGCCGATGGCGGCCTTCGCCGCCACGACGAAGCGCATCAAGATCGGTTCCGGCGTGATCAACAACTGGACGCGCAACGCGGCCCTGACCGCAGCCACGTTCCTCACGCTGGACGACCTCGCCCCGGACCGCATCCTGCTCGGCATCGGCGCGTGGTGGGACCCGCTTGCGGCGAATGTGGGCATCAACCGCGACAAGCCGCTGCTCGCCATGCGCGAGCATGTGACCGTCGTGCGCGACCTGCTGGCGATGAAGAACGTCACCTTTCAGGGCCAGTACGTGAACGTGAAGGGCATCGAGCTGGACATCGTGCACGGGCGCCGTGAGCCGCGCAACGTGCCGATCTATATCGGCGCGACGGGCATGAAGATGATGGCGCTCGCGGGTGAGATCGCGGACGGCGTGTTGCTCAATTACCTCGTGTCCCCGGCCTACAACGCGATGGCGCTGGAGAACCTGGAGAAGGGCGCGAAGCTCTCCGGGCGCACCGTGGACGACATCGACCGGCCGCAGTTGGTCGTGTGCTCGGTGGACAACGACCGCAAGAAGGCCCTGGATGGCGCGCGCAAGCTGGTCACGCAGTATCTCGGCCAGCAGCCCCACATTAGATCGGAAGAGCACACGTCTGAACTCCAGTCACGAGATTCCATCTCG
>CAZGLU010000004.1:0-22813 GCA_964526095.1 uncultured Anaerolineaceae bacterium
TACACCCTATCCTACACTCTTTCCCTACACGACGCTCTTCCGATCTAGCGCGTAGGGGCCGAGCAGCGCCGCCACCCACAGCAGCACCAGCGGATCGGTGAGCCACATACCCCACAGCGCGAGGCCGAGCAGCAGCGCCCAGGCCGCCCGGCGAGTGATAGCCACGCGCTCCCACAGCAGCAGCGCCAGCGGCAGCCAGAAGACGGCGATCAGGTTCAGATGACTGCTGGCGGCGTGGTCCAGCATGTAGGGCGCGAACGCCAGCGCCGCCCCGCCGATCAGCGCCCCGCCCCGGCTGACCCCCTGGCGGCGCAGGAACGCGGCCATCAGTGCCCCGGTCAGTGCGAGCGCCAGCGCCGTGATGAGGTTGACCGCCGCCACCGCCCCGGCCAGCGGGACCAGCGCCAGGTAAACCGGGAGCCAGGCCGCCGCCAGCGTATGGTAGGCCAGGTTGTGCGTGTAGGGCGCCAGCACCATGTCGGTCGTGTAGGGGTCCTGCCCGGTCAGGACGGCGTGACGCAGCCACCACAGGTTCCAGTGAAACTGGAAGTAGTCCCAGTGGCCGGGCTGCTCGATCGCGCCCGCGACCCAGGTGCCGGGGTGCAGCGTCAGGGGGGCGAGGGCGATCCCGGTCAGCACGGCGAAGCAGGCAAACACGATCAACGCGCGGCGCGGGGCGCGCGTGCGGGCCGGGCGCAGAGATGGAAACCGATCATTAAGATGCATAGGATAATTTTGCCGCCAAGCCGTTCGTTACTACAATTCGGCTACAGACATCGGCGGTTCAGGCGCGGCCCCACGCAACGCCCGGAACGCCGGTAACGCCATCGGGAGGCGCAGATGATGCTGCTCGACGCTGAGTCGCTTCCACTCCAGAACTATCATAAGGCCAAAAAGCTGCTTTGGGACCCGCAGGAGATCCGCTACGACCGCGACCGGCAGGACTGGCAAACGCTCGACCGCCCGGCGCAGAACCTGATCCGGCGGGCGCTGACGCTGTTCCTCGGCGGCGAGGTGCACGTTTTGCGCGCGCTCGCGCCGATGCAGATCGCGCTGTGGCAGACGGTGGACTCCCTGGAGGAGGAATTGTTCCTCGCCGCGCAGCACTTCGAGGAAGCCAAGCATGTCGAGTTCTTCTCGGGCGTGCTGGACGAGGTCGCGGGGCCGCCGGAGGACCTCGCGGCGGTCGCCGGGTCGAGCTACCGGACGCTGCTCGAGGGCGAGCTGCGCACCGCGCTGGACCGGCTGCTGCTCGACACGTCGCCGCTGGCGCAGGCGGAGGCGATCACCGTGTACCACATGGTCGTCGAGGGCGTGCTGGCCGAAACGGGCTACTACGGCCTGTTCACCGTGCTGAAGCGCGACAACCTGCTGCCAGGGCTGGTGCGCGGGCTGGAACTGGTCCAGCGTGACGAGTCGCGCCATATCGCGTTCGGGCTGCACCTGCTTTCCCGGCTGGGCGAGAAGGATCCGGCCCTGTGGCCCGCCGTCGACCAACGCCTGAAGGCCCTGATACCGCTGGCGCAGGGTGTCTTCCCGGAGCTGCTCAGAGAGTTCGAGCCTGAGATCCCCTTCGGACTGAAGGCGGATGACCTGACCGCATACGCGGCGGCGCAGTATCGCGCCCGCCTCACCTTGCTCCAGCGCGCGCGCGCCGACTGACGCCGCGCACCAGCCCGGCGAAGGACCCGACCCATGGCACACCGAGGCTCACCCGACCCCATCCGCTACACCCGTTTCGGCGAGATTTTCGGCGTGCACGGCCTCGCCGCGCTGACGCGCCGCACCTATCGCAACAGCATGGTGTGGTGGATGGTGAGGATCGTCCAGGGGCTGGTGTTGGGCGGCGGGCTGGTCCTGTTCGGCGTGGTGGTCATCGTGCTCAGCAACCTGCTGGGCGGGGCGGCGTGCTTCGGGCAGGGGGCCGTGGGCCTGATCCTGCTCGGCATCTTCGTGCTGCTGTGGTTCATGGCGGCGCCGTTCACCCAACGCTGGATCGTCGGCGTGCCGGAAGGGTGGTACTACCTGGTCGAGGATGGGAACGGGACCACCGTCGAGTTCCTGGGCGAAGGGCGCTGGATCGTGCCGTGGGGCTGGCGTACGACGGTCCGCCCCTACGTCAATTTCCAGGTGATCGAAACCCGCACGATGACCGAGGACGCGCTGCAATCCGACTTCCTGCCGGTGACGGTTGAGGCCAGCGTGACGCTCGTCTTCGACCCGACGCAGGCCGACACCGACGCCTTCGACGAACTGGGCCGCCTCGGCACGCGCGACGCCTTCCAGCAGTTGATCGCGCGCCAGATCGAGGAGGGTGTGCGCGAGCACCTGGACATGATCGCGCCGCAGGGCCGCGCGCTGCACAACCTGCCCACGCTCGACGAGGTGATCCGCCAACACGTCAAACGCCTCGACGCGCTGGGGCTGTTCCTGCCCGCCAGCCAGCCGCCCGCCGTCACGGTCCGGGTGGCCCCCGCCGTGCGTGAGGCGTACTTCCAGGCGTGGGAAGAACTCGGCTACGAGCGTTACGAGATGCCCACGCGCCTCAACCTCAACGCCCTCGCGGATGCGCTGGACCTGCCCGACCGCGAGACGTACCAACTGGTGTACCTGATGCAGCGCGGCACGCGTGGCAGCCGGACCACGGCACAGGTCGCACGCTGGCGGGAGGACACCCCTCGCGGCGCGCGCCCGGCCATCCAGCGCGTCGATCCGGAGACGGAGGCGGAAACCTTCAGCCCGGCCCTCTCGGAGCGGGTCACGCAGGGCTTCGACGCCCCCTCGATCCGGGACACGCTCGAACACGATGCCGTGCGCGTGGACGAGGGCGGGCCAGCGGAGGAAGCCCCGGCAGCGGACGTGCCCCCCGGCGACGACGCCGCGCGGCCCCCGGTCCGCGACCCGAACGAGGCGCCTGACCCCTTCGACGTGCGGCGCGAGCGCAAAGCCCGCCGCCGCGCGAGCCGCCGCGTGGACTAGCGCCCTAGCCTTCCGGCAGCGTGACGGGCGGCGTCGAGGGGCGCGGCTCCGGCGCCTGGGGATGGTTGCGGATGTAGGCCGCCAGCACCGGTGGAGAGACGCGCACGCCCTGACCGCTGGGGTTCTGTACGAGCAGCGACTTGTTCAACAACTCGCGCACGACGGACGGGCTGACATCCTGCCGCTCCTGCGCCACGGCGTACAGGGTCGCGATCTCCTCGTTGTTCAGGCCGCGCAGCAGCGTCTCGGCCTCCGCCTGCACGTTTGCTTCCGCCACGAGCCGCCGCGCCGCGAGTTGGACCGCCTGCGCATATTCGCCCGCCTGGATCTGGCCGAGCTTCTCGGCGTGGAGGAAGCCCGCCCGCAGCAGCCCGGCGAAGCCGCCCGTGGCGCGGATCAGCAGGCCGAGCGCGTAGTCGTCCTTGGAGACGGTGCGCTCCTCCAACTGCTCGATCATGCGCCACGCGTCGTCGTCCCCGAACGGGCCGAGGTAGGTCTGGTTGTCGTTGAACAACTCGATGAACGGCTCCAGCACGGCCATGCGGTTGCCTGCGAGGTAGGGCAGGCTGTTGCGGGTGAACGTCACGAACATGACGTTGTACTTGAAACGGTCGCGGATGCTGCGCAGCGCCACAAAGAAGTAGTTCGGCATGGCTTGGAGCAGGCCCTCGAACTCGTCCATGAAGTAGGCGATGCGCAGCGGCTCGCCCAGCAGGCGGCAGCCGGTCAGCGCCGCGTCGAGGATGCTCTCCAGCCGCCGCAGCGCGAGGTGCGCGTGCAGGTTGTCCTCGAAGTCGGTCACGTCGGGATGCGCGTTCTCAAACCGCTCCTGCAACCGCGCGATCTGGCGCTCCAGGTCCGGGTTGGGCGTCTGGCCCTCCGGGGGTCGGTACACCGGGTACAACTGCGGCGTGATGGACGTGCGGTGCACCAGCAGCTCGAAGCCCGGCCACGCCCGCGCCGCGACGTCACCCGTGTGCTGGGGCAGCGCGGGCAGCAGCGCGTTGGGGTCGATGTTGATCGCCACGATGCGGCCCAGCTTGGCGCTGAGGGGCGCGAAGCGGTTCCAGGGGTTGCTCGGGTCGTTGGCCGCCAGCCGCTCCTGGTCCAGAAAGCGCAGCAGGTTGGTCTTGCCGACGCTGGGCGGCCCGATGACCGACACCGATTGGCCGCGGTCGAGCGCCTGCACGATCGCGGATACTTCCTCACGCCGGTAATCAGGGTGGTAGTAGCGGGCCTGGGCCATTCCGAACTCCCCCATTCGCGCGGTCAGCACAGTACTTAGTTTAGTGGAGCTTGGCCGAACTCACCAGCGGCACGCCGGAAGGCGGCACAACTAAAACGAAGCACAACCAGAACTAAAAAGCGTAAAAACAACAAAACTGTGAACAATATTGCGGAAAGTGGGTATAATGGCGTTGATGTGGCACCCTGCGCCCCGACCGAGGACGTTTGCCATCGCATAGTGGCTTCGGTACAATCTTCCTAGCGCCACTCCGCTTTTCTTCTCTGTAACAGGCGAAGGTGAACCACGCCTGTTTCATGCTGTCTGAGGGGTTTCAATGGCAACACCGAATAAGGACACTCTGCTTGATTGGTACCGCCAGATGGTGTTGATCCGGCGGTTTGAGGAGCGCTGCGCCGAGCTGTACCAGGAAGGTCTGATCGGCGGGTTCCTGCACCTCTACATTGGGCAAGAGGCGACCGGCGTTGGCGCGGTAGCTGCGCTCAAAGAGGAAGACCACGTCATCACAGCCTACCGCGACCACGGCATCGCCCTTGCGCGCGGCCTCGACCCCAAAGCGGTGATGGCCGAGATGCTGGGCAAGACGACCGGCACCAGCGGCGGCAAGGGCGGCTCGATGCACCTGGCCGACCGCGAGCGGCACTTCTGGGGCGGTTACGGCATCGTCGGCGGGCACCTGCCCCTGGCCGCCGGGATCGCGCTGGCCGCGCAGTACCAGGGGAAAGAGGAGGTCGTGCTGTGCCTGATGGGCGACGGCGCGACCAACATCGGCTACTTCCATGAGTCGCTGAACCTGAGCGCGGTGTGGAACCTGCCGGTGGTGTGGTTGATCGAGAACAACCAGTACGGCATGGGCACGGCGGTCGCCCGCGCGAGCGGCGCCACCGAACTGGTGCAGAAGGCGATGGCCTACAGCAGCAACGGGCGCGGCATGAAGCAAGGCCCCCGGCTCGACGGCATGAACGTGCTGGAAGTGTATGAGGGCGTCAGCGAGGCGGTCGAGTACGCGCGCAAGCACGGCCCGATCCTGGTCGAGTCGCTCACCTACCGCCTGGAAGGGCACAGCATGGGCGACCCGCAGCGCTACCGCACCAAGGAGGAGGTCGAGGCCTACGTCGCAACCGGCCCGATCGGCCGCTTCCGCAACTGGCTGCTTGAGAAATACAAGAACATCGAGCCGCGCCTGGACGAGATCGACCAGCAGGCGCTTCAGGTCGTGGAGGAGGCGGTGGAGTTCGCACGCAACAGCCCCGACCCGACCTACGAGGATTTGATCAGTCACGTGTACGTGGATTGAGGCTCCTGACCAATGGCAGACACACCGATTACCATCCGTGAAGCCCTCAGCGCGGCCCTGCGCGAGGAAATGCGCCGCGACGAGCGCGTGTTTATCATGGGCGAAGAAGTGGGCGTGTGGGGCGGCACTTACGCCGTGACGCGCGGGTTCCTGGACGAGTTCGGGGAGAAGCGCGTGCGCGACACGCCGATCTCCGAGATGGTCATCGCCGGGGCTGCGGTCGGCGCCGCGATGTACGGCCTGCGCCCGGTCGCGGAGATCATGACGATCAACTTCGCCTTCCTGGCGCTGGATGCCATCGTCAACCACGCGGCCAAGGTGCGCTATATGTTCAACGGCCAGTTCACCGTCCCGCTGGTGATCCGCACCACGACCGGCGGCGGCAAACAACTCGGCGCGACCCATTCGCACGCGCCGGAAGTGATCTTCGCACACTTCCCCGGCCTGTACGTCGGCATCCCGAGCACGGCCTACGACGCCAAGGGTATGCTCAAAGCCTCGATCCGCGACGACAACCCGGTGTTGTTCGTGGAGCACAGCACCATGCTCCAGCGCCGCAGCACCGTCCCCGACGACGAGGACTTCGTCCTGCCCATCGGCAAGGCGGACGTCAAGCGGGAGGGCGACGACGTCACGATCGTCACCTTCGGCAAGGGCGTCGAATGGTCCACCAAGGCCGCCGAAACGCTCGCGCAGGAGGGCATCGAGGTTGAGATCGTGGACCTGCGCTGGCTGCGTCCGCTGGACCTCGAGCCGGTGTTCGAGAGCTTCAAGAAGACCAACCGCTGCGTGATCGTCGAGGAAAGCCTGCCGATGTTCAACGTCGGTGCGGAAGTGGCGGCCAAGCTGCAAGAGCATATGTTTGATTACATGGACGCGCCGATCAAACGCGTCGCGGCGATGGACCTGCCGCTGCCCTATGCGCGCGACATCGAGCTGATGGCTCTGCCCAACGCGGACAAGGTCGTTGCCGCCGTGAAGGAGCTGGTGTGATGGCTGAACAGGTGATTATGCCCAAGCTGGGCTTCGACATGGCGGAAGGCACGCTGATCAGTTGGACCAAACAGGTCGGTGACGAGATCAAAAAAGGCGACGTGATCGCGGAGATCGAGACCGATAAGGCGACGATCGAGATCGAGTCCCAGGTCAGCGGCACGCTCCTGAAGCTGCTGGCCGAGCCGGGCGCCGTGCTGCCCGTCGGCGCGCCGATCGCCTACGTCGGCGCGGCGGGCGAAGAGATCCCCGAGGGCGGCCCCGGCGAGCCGGAGGCGCAGGTCGAGGGCAAGCCCGACGCTGCGCAGGACTCCGCCGAAGCCGCCGTGTCCGCGCCGGAGGGCGCGCCCGGCACGACCGAAGACGTGCACGAAGGTGCGGCACGCCAGGAGCAGACCGACACGCGCGTGGCGCAGCAGCCCGCGACGGTCAGCGAGCAGCCGAAGGACGACGGGCAGTTCCCCGGCGGGGTGAAGGCCAGCCCGATCGCGCGCCGCATCGCCGACGAGCGCGGCATCGACCTGCGCCGCGTGCAGGGCACCGGCCCCGGCGGGCGGATCGTGAAGCGGGATGTCGAGGACTTCCCGGTGGAGGAGGCGCCTGCCGCGCCGCCCGCCGCCGAACCGGCCCCGGCGGCTGCCGCGGCCCCTGCCCCGTCGTATGGCGAGGTCCCGACCGGCCCGGACATCGAGGAGATCCCGCTGGACCGGATGCGCTCTCGGATCGGGCAGCGCATGGTCCAGAGCAAGCAGGCGGTCCCGCACTTCTACGTGACCAGCACCATCGACGTGACGGAACTGATGGCGCTGCGCCGCCGCCTGAACGAAACCATCGAGGACGAGGCGGGCAAGATCACGGTCAACGACCTGATCGTGAAGGCGGCCGCCCTGGCGCTGCGCCAGTACCCGAACCTCAACTCGCACTTCTACGGCGACAAGATCATCCGGCACAACCGCATCAACATCGGCATGGCCGTCGCCACCGAGGACGGCGGGCTGATCAACGTCGTGGCGCAGGACGCGGACAAGACCGCGCTCGGCACAATGGCGGTCCGCAACCGCGATATGATCAGCCGCGCGCGTGAGGGCAAGATCAAGCCGGAGGACGTGGAAGGCAGCACCTTCAGCGTCAGCAACCTCGGCCCGTACGACGTCGATCACTTCATCGCGATCATCAACCCGCCGGAAGCGGCCATCCTCGCCATCGGCACGGCGCACAAGACGCCGGTCGTGCTGGAGGACGACACGATCGCGGTGCGGATGATCATGAAGGCGACGGTCAGCGTCGATCACCGCGTCAGCAACGGCGCGGAGGGCGCGGAGTTCATGAAGGCGTTCAAGACGCTACTGGAGAACCCGATGCGCCTGCTGATCTAACCGGGGCACCGGAACGCAACGCAACCCTCAGCCGGGCACGCCGACGCGCGCCCGGCTTTTTGTTCGCCTTCGCCGGGGCACGGGTGGCAAAGGTCACTAGCTCCCAGGGAAGCGGCGTGGTATGCTCCGTGCAAAGCTCCGCCTGCAACCGTGCTAAAATTGCCAGTTATGAGCGAACCGTGAACTACTACCGTCATTGGACCGAATCGGAGCCGAGCCTTGACCACGACCGTTGACGTGCTGGTAATCGGCGGGGGCGCGACCGGGGCCGCCGCTGCCTACGACGCCGCGCGGCGCGGGCTGCGCGTCCTGCTGGTTGAGCAGGGCGACCTGACCACCGGGACCTCCGGCCGCTACCACGGGCTGCTGCACTCCGGCGGGCGCTACGCCGTACGCGACACGCAGACCGCGCGCGAGTGCATCGAGGAGAACCGGGTGCTGCGCCGCATCGCCCCCTTCGCCATCGAGGACACCGGCGGCTTCTTCGTCGCCACGCCCGACGACCCGCTGGACTTCGCCCCGAACTGGGTGCGGGGCTGCGCCGACGCCGGGATCCCGACCGAGGCGATCACGGCGGAACAGGCGCGCGCCGAGGAACCGCTGCTGACGCCGCAGATCGCCGTGGCATACCGCGTGCCGGACGGCACCTGCGACTCGTTCGACCTGATCCATGCCTTCGTGGAGGCGGTGCGCGCGTTGGGCGGCGAGGTGCTGATCTACCGGCGCGTGCTGGACCTGATCCGCGACGGGGATGCGGTCGTCGGGGCGCGGCTGCGGGACGTCCGCACGGGGGAGGAGCAGACGGTCCACGCCGGCTGCGTGGTGAACGCGACCGGCGCCTGGGCGGGCGAGGTCGCGCAGCTTGCCGGGCTGAACGTGCGCATCCTGTTCGACCGGGGCGCGATGATCGCCATGAACGTGCGCTGGACGAACACCGTGATCAACCGGCTGCGCCCGCCCTCAGATGGCGACATCCTGGTGCCGGTCGGCACCGTCTGCGTGCTCGGCACGACGTCGGTCGAGACGGATCGCCCCGACGACTTCCGCATCGAGCCGTGGGAGGTCAGCCGCATCCTGGCCGAAGCGAATGCGGTCGTGCCGGGCATCCGCCAGGGGCGCGCGCTGCGGGCCTGGGCCGGGGTGCGCCCACTGTACGAGGCGCCGGACGCCCACCACGGCGACGCCGCCGGGCGCGAGGTCAAGCGCACATTCGCGGTAATCGACCACCTGACGCTTGACGGCGTGCGCGGGCTGGTGACGGTCACGGGCGGCAAGTTGACCACGTGCCGCCTGATGGCGGAGCATGCGATAGACGCCGCGTGCAGGCAGCTTGGCGTCAGCGCGCCGTGCACCACCGCCGACGAGCCGCTGCCCGGCCCGCACCCGGACCGCCACCATCACCTGCAAGACCGCCTGCGCCGCCTGGAGCACGGCGACATGCCCGACAACCTGATCTGCGAGTGCGAACTCGTCACGCGGGGGCAGCTTGAGGCGCACATCGCGGCCTACGGCGATCAGCCGGTCGCGCTGGACGACCTGCGCCGCGACCTGCGGCTCGGCATGGGGCCGTGTCAGGCGGGGTTCTGTGGCTACCGTGCCGCCGCGATCTTGCAGCACGCGCAGAACCAGGCCAGTCCACAGGCCACCGCCGCCTTCGGCGCGTTCGTGGACGAGCGCTTTCGCGGCGTGCGGCCCCTGCTGTGGGGCCACCAACTGCGCCAGTTCTACCTGGACGAGCTGATCTACCGCCGCACGCTCGGCCTGGACCAGCTCATGCCCGCGCCTGCCGCGCAGGCCGCCACCGAGGAGCAGCCCGATGTCCGTCCCGAACCCCGCTGACGACCGCCCCGCCCCCCATTCCCCGCGCGGCTCGGACGTGATCGTGATCGGCGCGGGCCTCGCCGGGCTGACCGCCGCCGCGCTGGCCGCGCGTGCGGGCGCATCCGTGCGGCTGATCGCGCAGGGCTGGGGCCAGCAGATCGTCGCGCCCGGCTGGATCAGCGTATGGGACGGGGCCGAGGGGGATGCCCTCGCCGCCGCCGGGGAGGCCGTCGCCACGCACCCCGATCACCCGTATGCCGTGGCGGGCGCGGAGGCCATCGGCCCGGCGCTGGACGCCTTCCGTGCGGTCGCGGAGACGGTAGGCCTCGCCTACGACATGCCGGATGGGGGCCGCAACCTGCGCCTGCCGACCGCGCTCGGCGCGATCCAGACGCCGCGGATGGCGCCGCGCGGCCTCGCCCAGGGCGACCTGACGGACGTGGCCGGGCCGGTGCTGCTGGTCGGGTTCCGGGGCTGGCGGGACTTCCAGCCGGAACTGGCTGCCGGGAACCTGCGTGCGGGCGGCATCGACGCGCGGGCGATCTGGATCGACCCGCCGGAGTTCCGCGATTATTGGGACGAGTGGCCCGGCGACTTCGCGCGCCTGCTCGACCAGGGCGCCGCCCGTGAGGCGGTCGCGCGGCAGGTCGCGCCCCACGCACGCGGCGCGGCAAAGGTCGGCTTCCCCGCCGTGCTGGGCATGGACCGGCCCGACGAGGCCCTGACCCATCTGGCGGAGGCGCTCGGCTGCCCGGTCTTCGAGATCCCGTCTCTGCCGCCGAGCAACCCCGGCGTGCGGCTCAGCTCACGGCTGCGTACGTGGCTGCTGCGCCAGCGGGCGCGCGTCCAGGTCGGGCATCCGGTCGTGCGGGCGCGCGTCGAGGGACGGCGCTGCGTCGCGGTCGAGGTCGAAGGACTGGGGCACGCCAACGTCTTCTACGCGGACCGCTTCATCCTGGCGACGGGCGGGCTGTACAACGGGGGCATCCTGAGTGACGATACGGGGCGGCTGTGGGAGCCACTGTTCGACCTGCCGCTGGTCACGCCGCCCGGCGAGGGGCGCACCGGCTGGTACGGCGAGCGGCTGCTCCAGCGCGGCGGACACGCGGTCCACCGGGTCACCGGCGTGCGCGTCGATGCGGACATGCGCCCCCTGAATGCAGCGGGCGAGCCAGTGCTGGACAACCTCCAGGCGGTCGGGCACCTGCTGACCGGATTCAACCCGTTGACGGACGGTTGCGCGGAGGGCGTGGACCTCGTGACGGCCTACCGGGCGGTGGAGACAGCGCTCGGCTCCGCTTCATAGCGGGCGGCTGCGGCGCGGAGGGGCACTCGATGACCAGGGAGCATTACGCGCGCATTGCGGACCTGTACGATATGTTCGTGCAGACCGAAACGGACGTGCCCTTCTTCCTTGAGCGAGCGCGGAACGTGCCGGGCGACGTGTTGGAGTTGATGGCCGGGCGGCTCTCGATCCCGCTGGCCAAGGCCGACCAACGGCAGGCCCTCGAGCGCATCTACAGCCATCTGGCGCCGGGAGGGCGGTTCATCTGCACGCTGCACAACCCGGAGGTGCGGATCAAGGCCGCAGATGGGCAACTGCGCCTGGCGGGCCGGTTCACCGCCGGGCCGAACCAGCTATTCGTGTGGCTGCACCAGACACACCGGCCCGAAACGAACCTGATCGAGGTGCTGGAGTTCTTCGAGGAATACGATGCGGGCGGGCAGCTCGTGAGCAAGCGGTTCTCGGAGCTGGCGTTTCACCTGCTGGAGCGCGCCGCGTTCGAGGAACTATTCATGGCGGCAGGGTTTGAGGCCGTTGAGTTGTTCGGCGATTACGCCGGTGCCCCGTTCGACGCCGCGACCAGCCCGTTTATGATCTGGGTACTGCGGCGGGCGGCCGCGTGACATACCTGACGGTCAACAGACTTAACATAGTTGGGAGCGTTCGTTCTCCTCATGGCGGATAACCTGGTACTGAACCTGATCGAAGCGACGCCCTTCACGGCGGACCACTGCGTGAAGTGCAACATCTGCACGTCGGCGTGCCCCTTCTCGGCGGTGGAGCCGCGCTTCCCCGGTCCGAAGACGGTCGGCCCGCAGGCGCAGCGCCTGCGCGACCCGGACGCCCCCTCGCCCGATCACTCGGTCGAGTGGTGCTCAAGCTGCGGGATCTGCACGCTGGTCTGCCCGCACGGCGTCCGGGTGATGGAGATCAACACGCAGGCCAAGGCCCGGATCGTCGAAACGGAGGGCATGTCGCTCCGCAACTGGTTCCTCAGCCGCAACGAGATGTGGGGCCGCCTGGGCACGCCGTTCGCGCCGCTGCTGAACTTCGCGCTGCGCTCGCGCCCGCTGCGCCTGATGGCCGAGAAGGTGATGGGTGTCTCGGCGCGCGCACCGCTGCCGGGCTGGGCGGGGTACACCTTCCAACGCTGGTGGAAGAAGGAGCAGAAGCGCCACCCACGACCCGCTGCCGTGCGCGACGAGGACCGCGTGGTGTACTTCCACGGCTGCTCGACCAACACCTACGAGCCGCACATCGGCAAGCTGGCCGTGGCGATCCTGGAGCACATCGGGCTGCACGTCGAGATCCCGCCACAGCGATGCTGCGGGCTGCCCGCACAGTCCAACGGCGACTTCCCCGGCGCGCGCAAGTACGCCAACGAGAACGTGCGGACGTTCCTGCCCTACGCGCGGCGCGGCATCCCCATCGTCGGCACGTCCGCGAGCTGTATCACGGCGATCAAGGGCGATTACCAGCACGTCCTGGGCATGGAGGACGAGGACACGAAGCTCGTCGCGGAGCACACATACGACTTCATGGAGTTCCTGGCGAAGCTGGCCCAAGAGGGACGCCTGCCGCTCGACCTCCGCCCAATTGAGCGCGAGCTGCCGTACCACGCCCCGTGCCAGTTGAAGGCGCACGGCATGGGCCGCCCGGCGCTCGACGTGCTGGACCTGATCCCCGGCCTGCGCATGTGGGAGATCGACGCGGACTGCTGCGGCATCACCGGCACGTACGGCTACAAAGCCGAGAAGCGCGCCATCTCCGAGGCGGTGGGGTGGCGGCTGGCCGAGCAGGTGTACGCCTCCGGCAGCGACACGGTGGTGTGCGACACGGAGACGTGCCGCTGGCAGATCCGCTCGCTGACCAACGCGCGCACGATCCACCCCGTCGAGCTGCTGGCCGCCGCGTACGGCTTAACGGTCGAGGGCTATACGCCGCCTGTGCCCGCCGCCGAGGGCGTGGCGCTCCAAAGCTGAATAAGTCGTCAATTCCGTAAATTTTGGCGGCAATGGAATTGACAAAGGCTAGTCCATAAATTAAGATCAGGCCAGTTATCAACTAAAGCCATCGCGCGCAATGGCTTCGCCATCGTAAGCACAACTGCGGACCGATGATGCAGTTGTTAACTCGGCAGGCAGGATGCAATCGCATCCCTGCCTGTCGCCCATTTTGGGCCACCGTCAGCCGCCCGCGCCATCCCGCACAAGGTCGCGGCTGAGGACCCAGCGCACCGACCACGCGCCCTCCGCATAGGCGAAGCAGGCGACCGTCGAGGTCGCGAACCAGACCGGCGTGCGGCCCGCGCTTCCGGTCAGCAGCAGGCTCGCCAACTGCTCCATGAACGGGTTATGGCCGACCAGCATCACGGGGTCCGGCTCCAGGTGCAGCTCACGCGCCAGCGGCTCGACGGGGTCGGCGTAGGTCAGCCCGGCGACCGCGACCACGCCGCCCGGCGGGTTCAGGTGCCGGCCCAAGATCTCCGCCGTCTGCGCCGCGCGCACCAGCCCGCTGTGCCGGATCTGCTGCACGGCCACGCCCGCCTCCGCCATCCGCGCCGCGATGCGCTCGATGTCCTGCACGCCGCGCGGGGTCAGCGCACGCTCGGCGTCGTTGGCGTAGCCTTCCTTGACCGCTTTCGCGTGCCGGACCAGATAGACTCGCAGCATGGTCACACCCTCCCTGCTCACTCGCCGCGCGCCGCACGCTGGCGCATGACCTCGTAGCCCAGGATCGCAGCGGCAGCCGTCGTGCCAAGCGACTGGTCGAACGCGCGCCCGTACGGGATCTCCACCAGCAGATCGGCCTGCTCCAGAAACGAGCGCGTGATGCCGCGCTTCTCGCCGCCGATCACCAGGAACAGCGGGCCGGTCAGATCGGCGGTGTGGAGCGGCACCGCGCCGGACTTGGCCGCGCTGGCGACGGTCAGGCCGCGCGCGCGGAAGAAGCTCGCCGCCTCCAGCACCGTCTCCGCGACGGCGGTCGGGATCCACTCGCTGGCGCCCGCCGAGGCACGTGCCACCACGCCCGCCGCCGACATCCAGTTGCGGGGGCGCACGACCAGCCCATCGGCGCCCGCCGCGTACAGCGCGCGGATCGCCTGCCCGAAGTTGAACGGGTCTTCCACGCCGTCCAGCATGACGACGAACGGCGCGGGACGGTCGCGGCCCAGGTCGTCCAGCGGCACGAACCGGCGCGGCCCGACCTCCGCGATCACCCCGCCGTGCGTGCTGCCGCCCACCCGCGCGTCGATCTCGTCCGCCGTGACACGCTCCAGCGGGATGCCGCGCTCCGCCGCCTGGTGCTCCAGCCACGCGATGCCGCGATCCCACTTGTCGCGCCGCAGGATGATGCGCGTGATCTCGCGGCTGCCCGCCTTGAGCGCCGCCCGCACCGAGATGAAGCCTTCGAGCCGCCCCTGCTCCTCGATCATGCGGCGCCTCGCACGCCCAGCGCTTCATCCAGCAGGCCCGGCAGGCGCGCGTCGAAGTCCGGCGGGAAGGCATGGCGCAGGCCCGCCACCGCCTCGAACAGGCAGGGGACGCCGCCCGCGTTCAGCAGCGCGGCCAGCTCCCGCACCGGCTCGAAGCTGGGATCACGGTCGCCCACCAGGATGCTGCCCCGCAGGCCGCGCCCCTGCGCGCTCTCGATCAACGGCAGCCAACTCATCGGCTCGCGGGTGATCGGGCCGCCGGGGGCCACGGCGATGAACCCGCGCGCCGGTATGACGCCCTTCAGCACCAGACGGATCGCGGTTTCGGCGCCCATCGAGAAGCCCGCCACCACGAACCGCGCGGGGTCCAGCGTGTGCGCGGCGTGCAGCGCAGCCAGGTGCGCGCGGATCTCGCGCTCCGACCGGGCGCGGTTGTCCCAGACGTAGCGGCCCGGCCCGCCAACCTGGGACGCCTGCGGCAGCGCGAGCAGCCAACCCGCCCGGCGCGCAGCCTCCCAGTGCGGCGCGTCGATGACGGCGCTGTGCAGGTTGCCGTGCAGCGCCATCAACACGGGCAGCGGCGTCCCCGGCTCCGGCACGTCCAGCGGGGGCAGCACCAGCATCTCAGGCCGGGCGTCCCGCTGCGCCGCCGCCTGACACGCCGCCGACTGCTCGCGCAGACGCCGGTATTCGGGCAGGTCGTGCAGCGCGGCGAGATCCTCGTCCTCCCAGAACGGGTCCGCGTACCAGTGCCCGGCGGCCAGCGCCTCACGCAAATAGCCGAGCGCGCCCGCCACGTCCCCCATCCGCGCGGCGAGGCACGCCTGAATGTGGTAGACCAGCCCCGTTTCCTCCGGATAATCGGGGAGCGCCTCCGTCGCCATCGCCAGGGCGCGCGCATAGTCCCCGCGCTGGTAGTAGGGCAGCAGCCGCCGGTAGAACTCGTTGAACTCCTCCCGCTGTTTCACCTCGGACATGCCGGGTTTCCTTTCACGCCGCGCCCGTATCCACCGTCATCCGCCGTCCGTCGCGCCCTGCGCCTCCCATTCGTGGCGCAGCAGCCCGTACAGCAGCATATCGTGGCGCGCGCCGTCGCGCTGCACGAACTCGCGGAACGTGCCCTCATGGCGGAAGCCGAGCTTTTCATAGAGCCGGATCGCGCGCAGGTTGTAGCTGAAGACCGTTAGCTGCACGCGGTACAGGTTCAACTCGTCGAAGGCGAAGCGCAGCAGCAGGCGCAACGCCTCGGCCCCGTAGCCCTGCCCCTGATCAGCGGGGTCCCCGATGGCGATCGAGAGCCAGGCGTTGCGCTGCGACCACACGATCCCGTCCAGCTCCACGAACGCGACCATGCGCTCGTCGTCCAGCGGGCGCGCGGCGAACATGAACGTGCCCGGCTCCTTGCGCCACTCCTCGACCTTGTCGGCCAACTGCTTCTCGTTCAGCGGGTAGGCCGGGTCCGCGTCAAACAGGCGCAGAAACGCGCCGTCCGCCCACCAGCGCGCCAGCGCCGGGACGTCCTCCGTTCGCAGCGCCGTCAGCCGCAGCCGCTCGCCACGCAGATGATCCTGTATCGTCACGTCACCCCCTGGGGCGCCTACTGCGCCCAGCCCCGCGCCCGCTCGACCGCGCGCCGCCAGCCCGCGATCAGTGCCGCACGCTCGTCGTCGGACATGCGCGGCTCGAAAGTGCGCTCGACCGTCCAGCGCTCGGCCAGCGTCTCCGGGTCCGGCCAGACGCCGACCGCCAGCCCGGCCAGGTACGCCGCGCCGAGCGCGGTCGTCTCCGTCAGGGTCGGGCGCTGAACCGGGACGCCGAGGACGTCCGCCTGGATCTGCATCAGCAGGTTGTTGCGCGCCGCGCCGCCGTCCACGCGCAGGCTGCTGAGCGTGATGCCGGAGTCGGCCTGCATCGCAGCCAGCACGTCCGCGCTTTGCAGCGCGATCGCGTCGAGCGTGGCGCGGGCGATATGGGCGCGCGTCGTGCCGCGCGTCAGGCCGATCAGCGTGCCGCGTGCGTAGGCGTCCCACTGCGGCGCGCCGAGGCCGACGAACGCGGGCACGAAGTAGACGCCGTCCGCGCTTTCGACGCTGGCCGCCAGCGGCTCGATGGCCTCCGCGCTGTCGATGATGCCCAGGCCGTCGCGCAGCCACTGGACCGCCGCCCCGGTGACGAAGATGCTGCCCTCCAGCGCGTAGGTCACCGGTCCGCCCTCAAGCTGCCACGCGACCGTGGTGACCAGCGCCTCCGGGGACGCGACGCGCGCCTCGCCGGTGTTCAGCAGCACGAAGCTGCCGGTGCCGTAGGTGTTCTTCGCCATGCCGGGCGACAGGCACGCCTGCCCGAACAGCGCCGCCTGCTGGTCCCCGGCGATGCCCGCCAGCGGGACCGGCGCGCCCAGCACGTGCCGCACGGACTCCCCGTAGACCGCGCTCGACGGGCGGACCTCCGGCAGCAGGCTGCGCGGGATGTTCAGGTGCGCGAGGATCTCGTCGTCCCAGTCGCCGGTGTTAATGTTGTACAGCAGCGTGCGGCTGGCGTTGCTGGGGTCGGTGACGTGCAGCGCGCCGCCGCTCAGGTTCCACAGCAACCAGGTGTCCACCGTGCCGAACGCCAGCTCCCCGCGCTCCGCCCGCTCGCGGACGCCGGGCACGTTGTCCAGCAGCCACGCGACCTTCGTGCCGGAGAAATAGGCGTCCGTCACCAGCCCGGTCTTCTCGCGCAGCACCGTGTCGTAGCCCTCGGCACGCAGCGCGTCGCACATCGCGGCAGTGCGGCGGCACTGCCACACGATCGCGTTGTAGACCGGCTCGCCCGTGCGTCGGTCCCATATCAGCGTCGTTTCGCGCTGGTTGGTGATGCCGATGGCGGCCACGTCCGCCGGGCTGAGGTTCGCCTGGTCGAGCACGGCGCGCGCCACGTCCCGCTGGCTGCGCCAGATGTCGCGCGGGTCGTGCTCGACCCAGCCGGGCCTGGGGAAGATCTGGGGGAACTCCTGTTGGGCCGTCAGCACCGGCTGCCCGGCCTCGTCAAACAGGATCGCACGCGAGCTGGTTGTGCCCTGGTCGAGGGCCAGCACCATCCTGGCTGTCATGGTCCATGCGCCTTTCGGAAGCAAGCGATTTTGCGGCTCAACTGTGCCTATTATATAGCAGGTGGGGCCAGGGCGAAGGCAGCATGCGCGGATGGCCGCCGTCCGGCGCGGGACATGGGGTAAGAGCGCCCGCCGCGCGGAGTCAGCGGGCCGGGCAACAGGGGTTACAGCGATGCCGCGAGGCGCTGCTGCTCAGGCCGCTTCGGGCAAGCGCACATAGACTTCGTCATTGACGACGATCACCGGGAAGATCGTCAGCCAATGCGACTGGAACGGGGAGACGCCCCCGCCCACATACTGGCCCGTGCGCAGGTCGTACCGTGCGCCGTTGGTCGGCGTCGTCAGGATGCAGTTCAGGACCTCGCCGTGTGCGATCGAGCGTGCGGTCTGCGGGCAGCGATCCTCGACCGCGTACAGGCCGGACTCGCACGCGATGATCAACACGCGCGTCT
This sequence comes from uncultured Anaerolineaceae bacterium, assembly GCA_964526095.1. Taxonomy (GTDB): domain Bacteria; phylum Chloroflexota; class Anaerolineae; order Aggregatilineales; family Aggregatilineaceae; genus Aggregatilinea. The sequence goes on from CAZGLU010000004.1 coordinate 17,980, forward strand.
GGCCGAAGCGCACCAGCTTCTTGCCACGTGGCGGCAGATCGCTCAACTTACAGGCGAACGAATAACCTTCCAATCCCATCCCAATCCTCTTTTCTCACGCAGCCCGGCGGTGCGGTGAGAGAGTCCGGCGCCGGGCAGGTAACTACTCACGCTGCCAGCGAACGGTTGATAGAGCGGACGGGTTGAAAGCGGGACCGGGCACCTTGGCCCTGGACGGGCGGAACGGTGGCGGTGGGGATGAAGGTGATAATGTATGTTTCGCCAAAATTAGTTTCTACTCTCAGTATACAGCATAATACGCGGAAGTGTGCGCCCTGGCGGGCACCTTGTTTGCCCGGCCCCAAGCCCGGCCCCAAAACGCCATCCTGGGGGCCAGCCGTGCCCCACCCCGGAACCGGGTGGGCGGCGGGTGCCGTTCGTGATAAAATCAACAAAGTTTCACATCTTTCAAAAACATCTGAACGATAAGGGCTAAAAGTCTATGGCGTACGCCGACCTGCGCGAGTTCGTCCAGCGCCTGGAAGCCGAAGGGGAGCTGGTCCGCATCACCACGCCCGTCAGCGCGCACCTGGAGATCACCGAGATCACCGACCGGGTGAGCAAGGGGCCAGCCGCCCGCAACAAGGCGCTGCTGTTCGAGCACGTCGAGGGCAGCACCATGCCGGTGCTGATCAACGCGTTCGGCTCGGCGCGGCGCATGGCGCTGGCGCTGGGCGTGGACGACCTGGAAACGGTACGGCACCGGCTTGCCAAGCTGATCGACCTGCGGCTGCCCTCCGGACTGGGCGGGATGGTGGGGCGCGGCACGGAGCTGCTCGGCGCACTGCGCAGCCTGGGCCTGGGACCGAAGACGGTGCGCAACGCGCCGTGCCAGGAAGTGGTGATCACCGAAAACCCGTCGCTCGACCTGCTGCCGATCCCGACCTGCTGGCCGCACGACGGCGGGCCGTACATCACCCTGCCCCAGGTCATCACACGGGACCCGCTCACGGGCGCGCGCAACGTCGGCATGTACCGCCTGCAAAAGTTCGACGGGCAGACGCTGGCGATGCACTGGCAGCGGCACAAGGGCGGCGCGGAGCACGAGCGCGAGGCGCGCGAGGCGCAGAAGCCGCGCATCCCGGTCGCGGTGGTGCTTGGCGGCGACCCGGCGCAGATGTGGTGCGCGTCGGCGCCGCTGCCGCCTAACATCGACGAGTACCTGCTCGCGGCGTGGCTGCGCGGCAAGCCGGTGCCGTTCGTCAAGTGCGTGTCGCAGGATCTGGAGGTCCCGGCCAACGCCGAGATCGTGATCGAGGGCTACCTGGACCCCAACGAGCACCGTATGGAAGGGCCGTTCGGGGACCACACCGGCTTTTACACGCCGCCCGACCTGTTCCCGGTGATGCACGTCACGGCCATCACGCACCGCGCAAACCCGATCTACCCGACGACGGTCGTCGGCAAGCCGCCGATGGAAGATTACTGGATGGGCAAGGCCACCGAGCGCCTGTTCCTGCCGCTGATGCAGCTCTTTATGGGCGAGATCCGCGACGTGAATATGCCCGCGGAGGGCGTGTTCCACAACCTCGTGATCGTCAGCATCAAGCCGCGCTTCCCCGGCCACGCGCAGAAGATCATGTACGGGCTGTGGGGCCTCGGCCTGATGATGCTCGCCAAGGGGTTCGTGATCGTGGACGAGGACGTGGACGTGCACGACCTCGACGCCGTGACCGAGGCGGTGCTGCATAACGTCGATTGGCGGCGTGACGTGACGGTGGTCGATGGCGCGGTGGACCAGCTTGACCACAGCGCAATCCGCGATTCGTACGGCGGCAAGGCCGGGGTGGACGCCACGCGCAAGCCGGACCGGACGCCACCCGTCCGCGAGCCGGTCCCGGCGGAGGCGGCGGAGCGCATCACGGCGCTGCTGGGCACCCCCTGGACCACGTACCGCGACGCGGTGCTGGTCGCCGCGCTGGACCGGGCGCGCCCGGTCCGTGACGTGCTGCGGGCGCTGTGGGAGATCGTGCCCGATTACAGCCTCGTCGCCGTGGATGCAAACGTGGACGTGTGCGACGTGCGCGACGTGGCGTGGCGTGTGCTGGGCAACGTCGATTGGCGGCGCGATATGCAGGTCAGCGGCGGCGGGATCGATCACTTCGCGGACGATGACGGCCCGCGCGGGCAGATCGCGCTCGACGCCACGACGAAAGGCCCGGCGGAGGGGCATCCGCGCGGCTGGCCGGAGGAGATCGAGATGTCCGCCGAGATCGTGCAGCGCGTGAACGAGCGGTGGGCCAGCTACGGGATCGACGGGTGAGACCTCACCCTCCGGCCCCCTCTCCAACTTGATTGGAGAGGGGAGCGTAGGGGCGGGTTTGCAAACCCGCCCTCATGAAACCCGTTCCCACGAAACCCGGCCCTACGGAAGCGGCGAGAGGGGAACACGACCGCAAGCAGCTTGAGCGATCAGGACCGTATCTAACGCTATGGGATCATCGACACAACGCGCGAAGGAGGCGGCGCAGGCGCGCGGCCTGACGCCGGGCAGCTTCGGTTATAAGCTGCGCGTCTTCCTGGACCTCGTGCGCTTCGAGCATACCATCTTCGCGCTGCCGTTCGCGTACATCGGCATGGTGCTGGCGGCTGGCGGCCTACCGACGCTGTGGGACTTCGTGTGGGTCACGGTTGCGATGGCCGCCGCCCGCACGCTGGCCTTCGCCGTGAACCGCCTCGCGGACCGCGCCTACGACGCGCGCAACCCGCGCACCATGAACCGCCCGACCGTCACCGGCGCGATTGACGCGCGCACCGTCATGCTGTACGCGGGCGTAGCGCTCGTCCTGCTGCTGGTCGCCGCCGCGCTGCTCGATCCGCTGGCGCTGGCCCTGTCACCGATCGCGGTGCTGTTCCTGGTCGGCTACAGCTTCACCAAGCGCTTCACGGTGCTGGCCCATTGGGTGCTCGGCCTGACGGACGCGATGGCCGTCGCGGGCGGCTGGATCGCGGTGCGCGGCTCGTTCTTCAGCGCGGACGACCTGCCCGCATGGTTGCTGACCGCCGCCGTGACGTTCTGGATCGCCGGGTTCGACCTGATCTACGCCTGTCAGGACACCGAGCACGACATCGCGGAGGGGCTGCACGCCTGGCCCGCGCGGTTCGGGATTGCGAGCGCGCTGCGCGTGGCGAAGGTCAATCACGTCCTGTTCCTGGCGCTGCTGGCCCTGGCGGGCCTCGCGGCGGAATTGAGTTGGCCGTTCTACGTCGCCGCCGCCCTGACGACGCTGATGCTCGTCTACGAGCACCGGCTCGTCGCGCCGGACGATCTGAGCAAGGTCAACGTCGCGTTCTTCAACATGAATTCGTACATCGCGGTGACGCTGTTCGTTGGGACGCTCGCCGCGCTGCTGCTGTAAGTTCCGGAAAAGCAGACAGTCGCCACGATCCGAACGACGATGCCCGGCAGCCGTGATGCGCCGGGCCGCATAAGGAGAGAAACACAATGCGCAAGATCCTTTTCTCACTCACGCTCCTGGCTGCCCTGCTGGCGGCTGCGCTCGCCCCGCTGCCGGGCGCGGCCCGCGCGCAGGACGACGATGTGACGCTGCGCATGGGGCTGATCCCCGTCCTGGACGTGCTGCCGTTCTACGTGGCGCAAGAGGCCGGTTACTTCGAGGATGAGGGCGTCAACGTCGAGCTGATCCCGGTCAGCAGCGCGCTGGAGCGCGACCAACTGCTGCTGGCGGGGGAGATCGACGGGATGCTGAACGACCTGATCAGCACCGGGATCTTCAACGCGGACCAGACGCGGATCGTGATCGTGGCCCAGGCCCGCCGCGCGTACGAGGACGCGCCGCAGATCCGCATCCTGAGCGCGCCGCGCAGCAACATCACCATCCCCGGCGACGTGACCAACGTCGAGATCGGCATCTCCGAGAACTCGATGATCCACTACCTCACGCAGCGCATCCTGGAGGCGGAGGGCATCAGCGCCGACGAGTTGGAATACCGCGCGGAGCCGAACATCCCCGTGCGTTACCAACTGCTGATGGAGGGCCAGCTTCGGGCCGTGACCCTGCCCGACCCGCTGGCACAGGCCGCCATTGACGGGGGCGCGATCCTCGTCGCGGACGACACGGTGCTGGTCGAGGAGGAGTACAGCCAGAGCGTGCTGAGCTTCCGCGCGGAGATCGTGGAGGAGCACCCGGCGGCGGTCCAGGCGTTCCTGCGGGCGTGGATGCGCGCCGCCGAGGACATCAACGCCGACCCGGAAGCCTACCGCGACCTGTGGATCGAGAACACGAATGTGCCGGAGAGCGTGCGCGATACGTACGTGCTGCCGCCCTTCCCGACCTATGCCGTCACCGGGCAGGACGCCTGGGAGGACGCGGTGAACTGGCTGGTTGAGCAGGACATCGTGGACAACGCCGCGTCCTACGAGGACAGCGTGAACCCCAGCTTCATCAAGTCGATGGAGATGGGCGCGAACGCCGAGGCAACGGAAGAAGCGGCCAGCGACTAGCGGTTAGCGAAAAGCAAAGGCAAAAGCGGACCTCACCCCCCGGCCCCCTCTCCAACTTGATTGGAGAGGGGGAGTAAGGGCGGAGTGGGTCACCGCGTTACATGTAAGGGGTTAAGGCCCTTCCCGGCAGCGGGCCAGGGGCGGGGCGACAGGCATTGCACAACACATGATCACGATCAACGACCTGACCTTTCGCTATGGCCCGCGCGGCGTGCCGGTCTTCCAGAACTTCACGTGGCACGTCGCGCGGGGCGAGGCGTGGTCGATCATCGGCCCGTCGGGCTGCGGCAAGACGACGCTGCTCACGCTGATCGCCGGGCTGCGCCGCGC
>CAZGLU010000005.1:0-2777 GCA_964526095.1 uncultured Anaerolineaceae bacterium
ACCTCCACCCTATCCTACACTCTTTCCCTACACGACGCTCTTCCGATCTGTAGATCAGGAACGCGACCAGGAACTTGAACAGCTCGCGGTACTGGCGCAGGTCGCGGAAGGTCGCCCGCAGCCGCTCGAAGCTGGCGCTGATGACGTTCTGCCCGGCGGAGAGCGCGGCGGTCGCCGCTGGCGGCTCCGGCACCACGACGAAAAGCGGGATCGAGAAAACCGCCCACCAGACCGCCACGCTGAGGAACGACAACCGCGCGCCCAACTCGTCGCCGAGCACGAAGATCATGACGATGTTCACCGCCAGCAGCAGCCCGCCGCCCAGGTAGCCGATCGCGTAGCCGGTGGTGGAGAGGCGGTCCACGTCGTCGGGCCGCGCGACGTGCGGCAGCAGCGCGTCATAGAACACGATCGACGCCGAGAAGCCCACGCGCCCGACGATGAACAGGATCGACGCCAGCAGCCAATCGCCGGTGCCGACCAGCACCAGCAGCCCCGTGCCGACCACGCCGATCCCGACGAACAGCGACAGGAACTTCTTCTTGCCGCGCACGATGTCCGACACGGTGCCCAGGATCGGGGACAGCACGGCGACGATGAACAGCCCGATGGCGAGCGTGATGCTCCAGTAGCCGGTCGCCGTGGCCTCGCTGGGCAGGTTCGCCCCCGCCACGCCGCTGTAATAAGCGGGCAGCACGGCGGCCAGGATCGTCGTCGCAAAGGCGGAGTTGGCCCAGTCGTACATCGCCCAGGCCCGCTTGCGCCGCCGGTAGGTCGCTTCGTCCAGGCCCTCAAAGGAATCGGTGAACACGCTGGCGGACATCTCGCTGCTCCTGCTGTCGTGCACTGCGAGGGAAACAGCCCAATCCTAGCACAATCCCTTAAAAGGGCTAGCGCCCAGCCGCGTCTATAGATCGCTTAGCAACTATGCTAAAATAGTGCGTGTAACCCCGACCTTGTGACCCCGATCTGAGGACACAACGCGGCCATAGGAGGGAACCCGTGACGACCAGACGATTGTTGCTAAACATCGCGCTGCTGCTGGCCCTTGTGACGGCGCTCCCCGTCGCGCTCGCGCAGGACGGGCCGACCGAGGTCCCCGTGCGGATCATCGAACTGGCCGGGACCCCGGCGGAACCGGAGGCCGAGATCTCCGGCCTGGCCTGGTACGGTGACATGCTGGTGCTGATGACGGAGAACCCGAACCTCTACGCCTCGGAGGGGAACGTTGGCAAGTTCTATGCGCTGGCCAAGCAGGACCTGCTGGCCTACCTGGACAGCGAGGACGCCGCGCCCCTGGAGCCGGTCGAGGTGCCGCTCATGGGGCCGGACATCGTGGAGTCCGTGCCCGGCTTCGACGGCTTCGAGTCGATCGTGTTCGTGGGCGATACCGTCTACCTGACGATCGAGGCGCAGTTGGAGAGCGGCGAGATGCGCGGCTACCTGGTGCGCGGCACGGTCGAGCCGGACCTGAGCGCGATCACGCTCGACCTTGAGCGCCAGGTCGAGCTGATCCCGCAGGCGCCCTTTGATAACATGTCGTACGAAGCCACCTTCGTGGCGGACGGTGTCCTGGTGACGTTCTACGAGGCGAATGGCGCCGGGGTGAACGAAAACCCGGTGGCGTACGTCGTGAGCGAGGACCTGGAGACGGTCGAGCAGATCCCGACCGCGAACCTCGAGTTTCGCCTGACCGACGTCACGGCGCTGGACGAGGAGAACCGCTTCTGGGGCATCAACTATTTCTTCCCCGGCGAGGGCTTCCTGGCCACCGAGAGCGACCCGCTGGTTGAGGCATACGGCGAGGGCGCGACGCACGGCGAATACGAGCACGTCGAGCGGCTGGTGGCGTTCGAGTACAGCCCGGAGGGCATCACGCTGGCCGACATGCCGCCGATCTTGCTTGAGCTGCCGGGCGAGGACGCGCGCAACTGGGAGGGCATCGTCCGTCTGGACGAGCGCGGCTTCCTGCTGGTGACGGACCAGTACCCCGAAACGCTGCTGGGCTTCGTCGCGTCGCCGGAGGGCGAGGCAGTCGGCTAGCACGTTTCACACGCGCCCGGTCTGGGCGTCCGCAGGCTCAGGGCGCCCAGGCCGGTAGGAACGCGTTCTCCACGATCCGCCGCACCTCGTTCGTGGTCAGATCGAGCATCCAGATCTCCGGACGGGCGTCCGCCTCCTGGAGCGCGAAACGCTGGAACAGGATGCGCTCGCCGGACGGATCCCAGCTTACGGCGGCGTGGTTATAGCGCGCGTCCACGACCAGCGGCTCCGCCTCGCCCGTCTCGACGTCGAGCAGGTAGATCTGCTGGCCGGGCGTGTACCGCTCGTCCAGGTAGCGCCGCGCGACGAGCAGGCGCGTCCCATCCGGGGACCACGCCGCCCCCCGGTCCTCGACCGGGGCATCGTTGCCGCCGCTCAACGACGTCACCACCCGCGTGGTGAGATCGACCAGCTCAAGCTGCGTGTAGAACTGAGGGCCGAGCGCGCCGCGCGCCAGGACCGGGTACACCAGGAAGCGCCCGTCCGGCGAGAACACGCCGGAAACGCCCTCCTCGCTGGGGATGACCGCGTCCTCGCCGGTGACGAGGTCGCGCACGCGCACGCCCGGCAGCGAAGCGTCGAACGCCGCCACGCGGCGCCCATCCCCCGACCAGGCCGGGTCAGCACCAAGCAGCGCGGGGTCATCGAACAGCAACCGGGGCGCGAGCGTGTTCAGGTCCACCGCCCAGGCGCGCGGCGCATAGCCCGGACAGCTCCAGGCGGCGCCACCACGA
>CAZGLU010000005.1:2787-3712 GCA_964526095.1 uncultured Anaerolineaceae bacterium
GCGTCAAGTTCCTCGCGCTGATAGGCCAGCGCGGCGCCATCCGGGGACCAAGCCGGGTCGCGGCAGACCGCCCCGACGCAGGCCGTGACCGGGCGCGTGCCCCCACTTGTCAGGTCCAGCAGCCAGATGTCCGCCGTCCCGTCGGCGTTGGTGCGCGTGTAGGCGATCATGTCCCCGGTCGGGCTGACGGCGTAATCCTCGACGCCGTGCTCTGTCGCGGTAAGCTGCTCGACCGCCCCGTGCGTGAGGTCGAGCAGGTACAGGTCCCGCACGGCGGCGTCTGCCGGGCCGAGGTAGACGGTGCGCGGCGGTCGTACCGTGAACGCCCAGGTGAGATCCGCCCGCAGCACCGCGTCACGGTCGGCAGCCCGGGCGCCCGCCGCGATCGTCACGCGGACCGTCTCGCCCGACGGCCACGGCGCGGACGGGGTAAAGGTCAGCGTGTCAGGGGCAGGCCAATCGAACGCGCCTGGCACGTCCGGCTCGACGGAGAAGCGCTCGACCGTCGAGGCGGGGTCCATCGCCTCGGAGAAGCGCACGCGCACCGGCGCGCGGCCGCCCGTCTCCCCGACCGGCGTGAAATCGCCCTCGGCCACCGTCACGCCGACGCGGTCCCCGGCCAGCACCACCCCGGCAATCGCCAGCAGCAGCGCGCCGACGGCCAGCAGCATGACGCGGTCGAAGCGGGTGAAGCGCGGCGGGGTGTCCGTCATGGCGACACGTTGAGGCGGAGCCACAGCGCGACCAGCGTCGTGGCGAGCAGCGGCAGCGCCAGCAGGTAGGCCGCGCTGCGGCGCTCGAACGCGCCGAACAGCAGCGCCGCGCGAGGCAGGCCCGCCAGCGGCCCCGCGACCAGGAAGCCGAGGATCGGGCCGAGCGCGTAGGCCGGGTACAGGTCGGCGGCGGTGAAGGCATCCGTCACGCC
>CAZGLU010000005.1:3722-4162 GCA_964526095.1 uncultured Anaerolineaceae bacterium
GCCCCCACAACCGCCAGCGCCTCCAGCGCCAGGACCTCGCGCACCGGCCCCGCCGCGAGCGCCTCCAACCGCTCCTGCGTGAGGATCGCCCCGATGACTGCCGCCAGCAGCGCCCCGACGAGCAGATAGCGGCCCAGTTCAAAGAACTCTGCGCGGGCGACGGCGACGATATGGCTGAGGCGCGGCCTGTCCGCGGCGATCCCACTCGCGGCCGGGGGACGCGGCGGGCGGGGCAGGCGGTCCGGGCGCGGGTGGAGCGCGAACAGCAGTCCGACCGGCACCGCGATCGCGAGCGCACAGCCCGCGCGCAGGGCGATGACCGCCGGATCGGTCGCGCGGAAGGCGGCGACCGTGCCTGCGAGCACGATCGGGTTCAGGATGGGCGCGGCGAGCAGGAACGCGATCGCAGCGGGGGCGGGCAAACTGTGACGGAGCAGCCG
>CAZGLU010000005.1:4172-10709 GCA_964526095.1 uncultured Anaerolineaceae bacterium
CTGGAGTTCAGACGTGTGCTCTTCCGATCTGTCGCGCGACCGGCACCGCGCCGATATCGCCCACGGGGAACAGGAGGCCCGCCAGCCCGCCGATCAGCGCGGCGATGACGGGCTGGCGCGGCACGAAGCGCGGTGCGCCGGGATGGGCCAGGATCACGTCGAGCAGGCCGGAGACGAACGTGCCCAGCAGCAGGAACGGCGCGGCCTCCGCGACGATCCGGACGAAGCGCGCGCCAGCGAGGGCGATCAACTCCGCAACATCCACCTGTCAGCCTCCCCATACCCCGGCGTGCGCGCCATTATACCGCCGCGATCGGGGTTAGCCAGGGGAGCGCGGACGGGCAACAAAACCGCCTGCCGAACAGGTCTGCCCGGCAGGCGGCGGTTGGATCGATCAGGCCGCGTGTGTGCGGCGAAGGTGCTTCGTTACGGGACAGCCAGGGCCGCGTTCGGCACCGGCTCGCCCGTAACCCGCTCATAGCTGAGTTGCAGCAGCGCGACGGTGTAAAGCATGTTGTGTGTGGTGGCCGCGTCGTCGCGGGCGAACTTCAGGTTGTACACCGCGCCCTTGAGGTCCTCACCGGCGCCCTCAGGCAGCGTGAAGTACGGATGGTGATCCAGCACCTCTACCCCTGCGTCCTGCAGGGCGGTCGCGAGCAGGTCCAGCAGCCCGGCGACCTCTTCCTGGTTGGTCTCAACCGTGCCGTCGCCATCATAGTCCTCCCAGGCCTCCCACTCGAAGCTCTCGACGCCCTCGTGGCAGGTCTGGCACACCGCGACGTTCTCCGTGCCATCCGGCGCGGTCATGGAGAAGGTATGGCCGCCGACCAAGTGATCCGGCGAGACATCCTCCGCCGTCAGGTCCACATCGGCCTCCGGCGCATCCCCTTCGATGGCCCCGCCCATGTGGCAGCCGATGCAGGCGTCCGGCACGATCTGGCCGTGCGACCCGGTCGGCAGAAGCTCGCCCCAGGTGTAGCCGCCCGTGCCGTTCATCATCTCGGCCGCGGTCGAGTAGTGCGGCAGGCTGAAGTTCTCGCCCTCCACCGAAGCCACAGGGTCGGTGCGCCCGTTGTGGCAGCTCATGCAGGTGGCCGCCCCGCCCGCACCCGTGACGTCCGTGCCATCCGGCAGCACGACCTGGTCAAAGACGCGCAGTTGGTTGGGGTTCTGGGCGTCGTGCGGGTCGTGGCAGACGGCGCAGGTGATCACCTGGTAGTCGGTGCGCTGCTCCCCCGTCTCGACCCCGGCGGCCCAGTCGATGAAGCCCAGGCCGCTGTGGCACCGCACGCAGGCCGCCCGGTTCTCGCCGATGGGGTACCAGAACGCTTCGGCAGTCATGTCCGCGTGGGCGCTCTGCTCCCACTCCTGCGCCGTGTTGTGCTCCGGGCTGGAGGCGTGGCATTGCGCGCACGTGCCGTACGACATGCCGAGCGAGATCATCATGTCGTCCTCAGGCCCCATCAAGTTGACGTGGAAGTTACCCGGCCCGTGGCAGGCTTCACACTGCACGTTCGCCATGTCGGCGACTTCCGGGAACTCGTCGATCATGTTGACCCAGTTGCCCTCTTCGAGGGTTTCGGGGATCGTCCACCCGGCCTCGCGTGCCACGTCATCGAAGCCGCCATTATCTGCCTCAGGCCGCGAGTTGTAGCCCGTGGTGAAGTGCGGCAGCGCGAACGGGCTGATCTCGTCGCCCAGCAGGCCGTCGATCGCGCGGATGAAGATCGTGGCGTGGCCGGTCTCGCGCCACGCGTTCGCCTGATCCTCATGGCAGAACGCGCACTGCGTGAAGTCCGGCTCCAGCCCCTCGGAGCCGCCGTTGCCCACATAGGTCGTGGCGTGGACGGTCCAGGAGGCTTCCGCCGTGTTGCCGCTCTCGTCGGAGGCCGTCAGCGTCAGGACGTAGGTCCCCTCAACATCCGCCTGGAACACGGCGACATTCCCGCTGACCAGCTCCGCCGCCGAGCCGTCCGGCGCTTCCAGGCTCCACTCCCAGGTGAAGCCCTCGACCGGCGACTCCGGCTGCTCGAACTGCGAGATGTCCTCGACATTCATCATCGGGTAGATGCCGAAGGGGAAGATCAACGCCTGCATCGGCTCGGCTGCGGGGTCTTCCCCCGCCGCAACCGCGTACGCCATTGCCGCGACATAGTCACCGACGCCGACGACCTCCGTCGCCGCCGTGGTGATCGGGCCAGGGGGCACCTCGCCCCCCTCCCCGTCGCCCTGGCCGCTGGCGCTCATCGCGCCGAAGGCCAGGAGCAGCAGGGCGGCCCCCAAAGTCAGGAGTATCTTATAGCTGTGTCTTGACATAAGTTGCTCCTCTCGAAAACCGCGCCAACACTTAAAACACGCTTGCCTGATCGGGCGATCAATCAGCCCTGCACTTCAAAACAAAAGAGACTGCACGCGCGGAAACGCGGCAATCTCTTTCATCCCAACAACACAGGCGCAGCCTCCACGGACGGCGGGCCGCGGCGATGGACCAGCACCACGCTCAGCGACGGGACGGGGGCTGGCTCCGGACGTGCCTCCACGGATGGGCCGAGGGACGGTTCGACGGGCGTGAAGCTGACCGGGGCCGCCACAGGCGCAGGCGGCGGGGCCGTCTGCGCGGCGAGCGTCTCGCAGGGCGGCGCGTCCGGCACGCCCCGCGCCAGCTTCACCGGCTGAGATTGATGCTCCAGGGCCAGCAGCGCGCGGTCCACGCCGCGCAGCAGGTCCAGGCTGCTCAACAGAAACGCCTCAGAGGCCGGGGCGCGCGTGTCCTCGTAGACGGTGAGGTAGTCGTCCGCTAGGGCCGCATATGCCTCGCGGTTGGCTTCCGTCTCCGGCAGGGTCAACAGCCGCTGGCCCAGGTCCACCAACTCGGCATCGAGTTGCCTTTTCAACGTTTCTGTTGTTGACTCTATGAACATACCGGCATTGGAGGGGGCTTCCGGCGTGACGTCGAGCGGCGTGTGTCGCACGACCGCCCACTCGCGCACGGGCTGGCTCGCACCGGACGCGGAATGGCAGGTGAGGCAGGGCGACAGGTCCATCAGCGCCTCACCGACCTGCAGACGGTAATCGAGCGTGTCCGGCGCGGCGGCCCTTTGTTCCGGCGCGAGCAGCAGGGCCAGCGCCACCAGGAGCAGCGCCACGCCTGCCATCATGACCAGAGTGTAATAACGTCGCATGCCGGCCAATGCGTTATCTATGACCTACAAATTGCTGAGACGAGCGGTAAGTCACTCAATGACAGTTATACGCAACCCGGGACGCTGCTGCCACCGTTTGTCCCTTCCATACGGCGACGATCGTCACTTTCCTGGTGCGCGAAACTGCCCTATCATATCGCCATTGGTTGCTACAATTGTCATTGAAGTTTTACCGCAGCGCAACTTTCCGATCCTGTTCAATACGGTGCGCGCGCGATGAGGATGAGCTTCCGCATGCAGAAAGGGCAACCCGCTATGCGACGACTCAGGTTCTTGGCCCTGTTCATGGGGGTGGTCGCACTGGTCCTGAGCGCCAGCCTGACCCTGGCTCAGACGGACGAGCCAGCCCCGGACGATCCGACCGAGGAACCGATCCCCGCCACGCCGGAGGCGGCGCCGGACGAGGATGCCGCAGCCGAGGACGCGGAGGCCGGGGAGCCCCCGGCGGCGGAGCCTGAGGAAGCCCCCCCGGCGGAGTACGTCTCCGCGCGGCGCTGCTTCGCCTGCCACCGCGACGTGGGCCAGCCGCATTTCTCGTCCCCGCACGCGCTGACCGTCCAGGACCCGGACGAGGAGGTGATCGTTGCGGACTTCGAGCAGGCGGCTGACCTGCTCACGCTTCAGCTTCCCGGCGCGGACGAGGCGCGACCTGTGACGGTCGATGACCTGGCGTTCGTGGTCGGGACCGGCACCTACGCGCAGCAGTACGTCGTGGCCGAGGAGGGCGAGGACGGCACGCGCTACTGGGTGCTGCCCGCGCTGTGGGACGCGACCGCAGGCGCGTGGCAGCCGTGGCGCGCGGATGAAACGTGGCCGGGCGACGCGTTTGACTGGACGCAGCAGTGCGCCGGGTGCCACACCACCGGCCTCGACGTCGAGGCGGGCGAGTGGCTCGAGCCGGGCGTGCACTGCGAAGCCTGCCATGGGCCGGGCAGCCACCACCTCATGGCGCTCCAGGAGTTTGGCAACACGGACGACCCGGAGGAACTCGCGCAGATCCGGGCGAGCATCGTGCTCAGCCCGGACGCGCAGATCTGCGGCGCGTGCCACAGCCAGGGCGAAGGGCCGGACGATCACCCGTACCCGGTGGGCTACCTGCCCGGCGGGAGCCTGCTGGCGCGTGACGTATTCGAGCCGTACCCGCCCGACGACGAGGGCTATTGGTGGCCGAGCGGGCACGGACGCCAGAAGTACATGCAGTTCAACGAGTGGCTGAACTCCGGGCATCCCCGCGCGCTGCAGGTCGTGCGCGCCAACAATGCGGCGGAGGATGGCTGTCTGGTGTGCCACAGCGCCGATGCGGCCTTCACGCAGCGCCTGATCGACGCCGCCGAGGCGGGCGAGCGCCCCGGCCCGGCGCCGGAACCGGCCTCGTTGGAGACGGCGCGCTTCGGCGTCACCTGCTCAAGCTGCCACGTGATCCACCTCCCGCCGGACGAGGGCGACGACGCGGCGAACCCGTTCATGCTGACGATGGCCGCCTACGAGCAGTGTACCGCCTGCCACCAGGACACGGACATCACGGCGGGCATACACCATCCGGTGATGGAGATGTTCGAGGGCATCGAGGTCGTGGACGAAGTTGACGGCCTGCCCTCGGCGCATTTCACGTCGCCTGAGGGGCCGAAGTGCGTGACGTGCCACATGCCGCGCGTGCCGGTCGAGGATATGGGCAGCCGCGCCAGCCATACCTTCCACATCGTCGAGCCAGGCGCGAGCCTGGACGTGGAGGGCCTGGGCGATAGCTGCTCCGTCTGCCATATCGAGCAGGCCAGCCCGGCCGCGCTGCAAGCCCTGATCGACGACATCCAGAGCAACACGCAGGACCGCATCAACGCGGCGCGCGATGCGATCGGTGAGGATACGCCGGAGTGGGTCGTCCGGGCGCTTGACTTTGTCGAGGGGGACGGCAGCCGGGGCGTGCACAACTACGCCTATACCGACCGCCTGCTGGACGCCATCGAGCTGGAGCTGGGCCTGGACGCTCGCCCGGCGCTCGCCGTCACCCCGCCGCCTGAGGAACCGCCTCAGCCCACGCCGACGATCGAGGTCGTGTCGCCGGAAGGCGAGGGCGGCGCGGAGCAGGACGCAGCACCGGACGAGGCGGCTACGGAGGCGGTGGAGGAATGAGCATGTTCGACCAGCTTAGGAAGGAACCCCGTATGATCGAACGCACGCATCCTTCGCCCCGGCTGCTGGGCCTACTCGCCGCGCTGGTCGGGCTGGCGCTGCTCGCCGTGGCCGTGCTCCTGGCGGGAGCGACCCCGGCGGCGGCCCAGGATGACGGCGAGGGCGCGCCGACCGAGGAAGCGCCCGCCGCCGAAAGCGACGCCAACAGCTACTGCCTTGTGTGTCACAGCACGCCCGGCCGTACGGTTGAGTTCCCGGACGGCAGCGTGCTGGACCTCTACGTGGACCCGGCGATCCTCGCGCACTCGGTACACGGTGATGAGGGCAACGCGCCGCCGCTGGGCTGTACGGACTGCCACGGCGAGGATGTCTTCCCGCACGACGAGCCGCTGCCCGAAAGCCGGCGCGTGTTCACGATCAACACCGCCGAGTTGTGCTCCGGCTGCCACAACGAACTGCTGGCCGACAGCGCCCATCTTGAGGCCATCGCAGCGGGGAACCTGCGCGCCGCGACGTGCGTGGACTGTCACGGGGCACACGACGTCCCGGAGACCGAGCAGCAGCCGCGCCTGGTCGCGGGCGTGTGTGGGGACTGCCACACCGATACCTTCAACGAGTGGGAGGCTGGCCCGCATTCCGATATGGGGTCGTTGGGCTGCGCGGTGTGCCACCTGCCGCACGGCCAACAGCTACGCCACGCCAGCACGACCGAGTTATGCACCGCCTGCCACCGCATCCCCGGCGATATCTACGTCCACACGACCCACCTGGACAGCGTGGTGGACGTCACCTGCACCGACTGCCACATGGGCGTAGACCCCGGCATCACGCTGGCGAGCCTGGAAGGGACCCCGCCGGAGGAACTTGAGGACGATCTGCTGGGCGACCCGGCCCACGAGCCGACCGACCACCAGATGCAGACGCAGATCCGGTCGTGCAACCTCTGTCACCAGGAGATGGAAGAAACCGGGATCTGGGATCAGATCCGCAATGTGGACAACACCCTGGCCGTCGAGCGCGACGAGCTACAGCGCCAGGTCGCCACGCTGGAAAGTGAGTTGGAAGCACGGGAAAGCGGCGAGGTGGAGGACGGTACCAACTACCTGCAACTGATCCTCGGCGTGCTGGTCGGCGTGATCGTCGCCGGGCTGCTGGCGTTCCTGTTCATGCCGCGCGCCCGCCGCTCGCACTAAACCTCGGCGCC
>CAZGLU010000005.1:10719-15430 GCA_964526095.1 uncultured Anaerolineaceae bacterium
TGACTGGAGTTTCAGACGTGTGCTCTTCCGATCTCCGTCCTATCCCGTGAAGGCGGATTGTGGTGCGGGGCGGTCGCTGAGCGCCAGCCGGATCGTGAAGGTGCTGCCCTCCCCGAAGTGGCTGTCCACGGTGATCGTGCCGCCGTGCTGCTCGATGATCTCCTTGCTGATCGTCAGCCCCAGGCCGGTGCCCTTGCTGCCCGCATGCGTGGCGCGGAAGAACGGCTCGAAGATCTGGTTGAGCTGGTCCGGTGGGATGCCAGCCCCGGTGTCCGACACGCGGATCACGGCATAGGGGCGGCCATGCTCGATCTCCGACGCCAGGCTGACCTCGATCTTGCCCTGCTCGCGCGTGTAGTTGATCGCGTTGGTGAGCAGGTTGGTCAGCACCTGCACCAGCCGGTTCGCATCGGCCCGGCTGATCAACGGCGATGCGGGCAGTTGCGCCGACAGTTGGATATTCTTGGCCTCAGCATGGGGTCGCTGCACCAGGACCACATGCTCGATCAGGCCTTGCAGCACGATGTCCTCGCGCTCAAGCTGGATCGTCCCGCGCTCGAAGCGGGAGAGGTCCAACAGGTCGTCCACCAGCGCCTCCATGCGGCGCATCACATACTCCAGCACGCGCAGGTGTTCGAGCAGGCTGGTCGGGTCCTTGCGCAGCAGGTAGAGGCGCATCTTGAGGTTGGTGATCGGGGTGCGTAGCTCGTGCGAGGCGTTCGCGATGAAGCGGTCCTTCTGCTCGCGCAGGGCTTTCTCCTGGCTGATGTCGCGGATCAGCTCGACCTGCCCGATGGGATGGCCGTCCGGGCCGTGCACGGCATCGATCGTCAGCGCCGCGTCGAACGTGCTGCCGTCCGCACGTCGCAGCACCCCTTCGCCACACCATTCCTCGCCGCGCGCCAGGGCCGCCGCAACCTCATCCCGCCAGCCGGTCCCGTCGAACGCCGCGAACGCCGCCCGGTAGATCTCGGCGGGCGCCTGGGCCGCGCCCCCTGACGCGTAACCCAGCAGCTCGGAAAACGCGCGGTTGGTGTACAGCACATCCCCATGCTCGTCCAGGTACACCACGCCCTCGCCCATCGCGTCCAGGATCGTCTCAAGCTGGGCGCGCTTCTGGGCCAGCTCCAGCGTGCGCTGGGCGACGCGCTCCTCCAACTCGGCGGCATGTTGCCGCACCGCGTCGTAGAGCTGCGCGTTCCAGATGGCGATCCCGGCGTGGTCGGCAAACGTCTGGAGCAGGCGGGCCTGCTCGCGCGTGAACGCGTCCGGCGTGGCGCTGTCCAGGTTCAAAAAGCCGAAAACCTTCCCATGCCGCCGGATCGGGACCGTAATGTGCGCGCGGATCCACGCGGTTTCAGGCTGGTGCCGCCAGCCCGGCTCGTGAGCGGTATCGGGGATGATGTGTGGCTCCCCGCTCTCCCACACCCGCTGCAAGTTCGGCACGGCGGCGATAGGCATCCGCAGCGTCCGGAGCCACGTCTGGAGTGCCGGCTCGTCGTAATGGCCCAGCCAGCGCACCACCTGCACGACCCCATCCTCAACCAGCATGATGTTCGCGGAGTCGTGCGGGATGACCCGCGCGACGCTCGCCAGCAGCCGGTCCAGCACCTCATCCAGTTCCAGCGTCATGGTGATCGTTTCGGCAGCCTCGCGCAGGGCCTGGGAAAGCGCGCGCTGTTCGGCCTCCGCCTGCTCGGCTTGCTTGCGCTGCGTGATGTCCTCCGCCATGGCGAGGACGAGCGGGTTATCCGTGCCGGGGTCTTTCACCGCGTAGGCCGTGACCCGCACCCAAACCGGCTCGCCGTCGCGGCGGATGTAGCGTTTCTCAAGCTGGTACTGGTCCCGCTTGCCGGTGGATACCTCGTGAAAGAGCCGCCGGTTAAGCGGCAGGTCGTCCGGGTGGGTGATGTCGGCAAACGAGCGCTGGCGCAGTTCCTCTGCGGTGTAGCCCAACAGCTTTTGAATGGCGGCGTTGCTTTCCACCAGCCGACCGTCCGCCCCGGCGAGCAGCATCCCGATCGCGGACTGGGCGAACACCGCCCGGAAGCGTGCCTCGCTCTGCTGAAGCGTGCGCTCGATGGCGGCGCGCTCCGTGACGTCGACGCCGGTCGCCATGATGTACTCCACATTCCCGGCGGCGTCACGCAGCACCGTGTTCGACCACGCGATCAGCTTGCGCTCGCCGGACCGCGTGACGATGTAATTGGTAAGCTCGCTGGGAAGCTGGCCGTTGCGCAGCCGTTCAAATTCGGTGCGGACCCGCTCCATCTCGTCCGGCGGAACGAACAGGTCCCAGAAGTAGGCGCCCAGGGCTTCCTCTGCGCCGTAGCCGGAAAGCGTGACCCACGCCTGGTTGAGGCGCACGATACGTCCCTCGCGGTCGAGCACCAGGACCAGGGCCGCCACCGTATCCAGCACCGCAACCGAAAAATCGCGCTTCTCGTTCAGCACGCGGTCGGCCTGTTTCTGCACGGTGATGTCGCGCAGCGTGACCAGGTGGGCTGCCTCACCCTCCCAGGCGAGGGGGCTGACGCGCAGCTCGACGGTACGCGTGGAGCCGTTGGCCGTCAGCAGTGTAGCTTCCGTCGTCTCGCCGGGCACCAGCGGCAGCGGAAAAGGCAGGCCGCGCAGATCCGTCGCGCGCTGTCCGAACAACGCCTCGGCTGCCGGGTTGGCGAACTGGATCACGCCCTCCCGATCGACGACGACGATACCATCCGTGCTGTGATCGATGATGTTGCGCAGGTTGATGGCCGAAACCTGGAGCGCGTGGCGGTGCTGGTGCAGGGCTGCCTCGCACTCGTACTGGTCGATAGCCTGCTGCGCGGTCTGTGCCAGCCGTTCGAGCGTGAACCGGCTGCGCGGCAGATACCCCTGCGCACCGGCCTCCTCCGCGATGCGCTCCCCGTCCCCGCCCTCGCCGTCGGTGAGGACCACGACCGGATGTGTCAGCATCTCGGTTCGGATGCGGGACAGGCGCGCCTGCTGCTGCGCATCCAGTTCGGGCACGTACAGCAGAACGACGTCACAGGTGGAGTCATCAGGTGGAGGCACATCCCGGTGGAAACGGTCCGCCGGGGACATCACCAGTTCGAGTTCCTCATGGGACCCGGCACCCGCCAGCGCATCCCATACCGGCGGCGGGAACGGCGGCACAACAAGCACCTTCAGGCGGGCAGTATGGTTCATCATCGGCTTTCTCATAAGGCTCCGGGCCGAACGGTAAGACAGGCTGCCGGTTTCAGGTGGCAGGTCCGTCGCGTAGGGGGTTGGGAGCGCGGATGGTATACCATGGCCTAGTGGAAGCGGGAAGCCCGCTCCCCTGAAAAGTATAAATTCACGGTTATTATAACCTCTTTATGACAGACAGTGTATCGAAAAAGCCCATCCTGAGCAACCTCGACCCTTCGCATGGCGCGGGGCCGGGCCGGTGGAGTATAGTACGTGGCCGGAACCCGAACGCGCTCAGCCCGGCCACACGATAACCGGAAGGGGAGGTCAGGATGGATCAGACGGCGCTGCACGGCATCATCCCGCCGATCGTCACGCCCATGCACGCGGACGGCTCGCTGAACCTGGCGGGCATCCCGCCGCTGGTCGAGTTCATGCTCGCGGCGGGCGTGCACGGCATCTTCGCCTGCGGCAGCCAGGGCGAATCCTTTGCGCTCTCGGCGGACGAGAAGCGTCAGGTGACGGAGGCCGTGATCGCGGCGGTGGATGGCCGCGTCCCGGTGCTGGCCGGTACGGGCGCGATCACCACACGCGACACGATCGCCCTGTCGCAGCAGGCCGAGCGCGCCGGGGCGGACGCGCTGTCGATCATCACGCCCTATTTCATCACGCCGTCGCAGGACGAGCTGTACGCGCACTATGCCGCCGTGGCGGAGTCCGTGTCGATCCCCATCCTCGCCTACTCCAACCCATTGCGCACGGGCGGTGTGCGCATCGCGCCGGAGACGCTCGCCCGCCTCGCGGCGGACTACCCGCACATCGTCGGCATCAAGGATTCGAGCGGCGAGCTGGCCGAGATGGAGGCCCTGATCGCGGCCTGCCCGCCGGGCTTCCGCGTGTTCGTCGGCCGCGAGACGCTGATCTACGACGCGCTGTGCCGGGGCGCGGCGGGCGCGGTCGGGTTGATCGTGAACGTCGTGCCAGGGTTGGTTGTGGGCATTTACGACGCCTTCCAGGCCGGGGATCACGACCGCGCCCGCGAGCTTCAGGACCGCCTGACGGCCTTCCGCAACGCCCTCGGCGCGGTGGGCAGCTACCCGGTGCCGGTCAAGGAAGCCCTGGCGCTGATGGGCCTGCCCGCCGGACCCGCGCGGCGCCCCATCCTGCCGCTGGACGAGCCGCAGCGAGCCGCCTTGCGCGCGCTGCTGGAGGGCGCGGGCGTCCCGACCGTGCCCGCCGCGCGTCAGCCGTAAGGAGGATGAGCGTCCTTGACAACCCGCGTGGCGTGGTGGAAGATTGGGGATGCGCCAGGCCCCGCGCATCCGGCGTGGACCTGCGCCCATCCTGCTAAACGAACGAGATCGGCTGCCTGATGAATCTGTCTAAACCGGTCACCGCCCCGCCGTCTGACGCGCCCGTGCTGGTGATCCGCCCCACCTCCGGCTGGCGCAGCCTGGCCCTGCACGAGCTGTGGGAATACCGCGACCTGATCTACTACATGCTGACGCGCGAGATCAAGGGCCGCTACCGCCAGATG
>CAZGLU010000005.1:15440-22783 GCA_964526095.1 uncultured Anaerolineaceae bacterium
GCCAGATGGCGCTCGGCCCCTTGTGGATCGTGCTGGGGCCGCTGTTCGCCATCACGATCAACTCGATCGTGTTCGGCACGCTGGCGAACCTGCCGACGGACGGCATCCCCTACCCCTTGTTCAACTTCGCCGGGCTGTTGCCGTGGAACTTCTTCCTGGCTGCGCTAAACACCTCGGCGGGCAGCCTGCTGGGCGCGAAGGGGTTGATCTCGAAGGTCTACTTCCCGCGCCTGATCGTGCCCATCGTCGGCGTGCTCAGCAACCTGGTGGACTTCCTCGTATCGTTCGTGATCTTCATCGGCATGATGCTGCTGTACGGCTATACCCCGACGTGGGGCGTGCTGCTGCTGCCGCTGTTCCTGCTGGTCGCGGCGCTGACGGGTATGAGCGTCGGGCTGTGGGCCTCGTCGTGGATCGTCCACTACCGGGACGTTAACACGCTGCTCGGCTACTTCACGCGCTTCTGGATGTACGCCACCCCGATCGTCTATGCCCTCAGCGTGATCCCGGAGCGGTGGCGGACGCTATACCGGCTCAACCCGATCACGGGCGTGGTCGAGGGGTTCCGCTGGGCGCTGCTGGGCGAAGGGACCGCCCCGGATGGCATCTTCCTGCTGTCGATCCTGATCATGCTGCCGGTGCTGATCTCCGGCCTGTACTACTTCCGCCGCACCGAGCGCAACATCGTGGACATTGCTTAGAAAGAGCCATCATGACGGACCCCGCCATCTCGGTTGAAAACCTCGCCAAGGTGTACCGCATCGGCCTGGCGAGCCAGCGGCCGGAGAACCTGCGCCAGGCCATCCGCGAGGCGGCGCTCTCCCCCTTCCACTATCTGCGCACCCGCCTGCGCCCGCCCGAGCCGGACGAGCTTGTATGGGCGCTGCACGACGTCACCTTCGACGTGCAGGTGGGCGAGGTCGTGGGCCTGATCGGCAAGAACGGCGCGGGCAAGAGCACGCTGCTGAAGATCCTCTCGCGCATCACGGAGCCGTCGCACGGGCAGGCGATCATCCGGGGCCGCGTCGGCTCGATGCTGGAGGTCGGCACAGGCTTTCACCCGGAATTGACGGGGCGCGAAAACATCTACCTCAACGGCACGATCCTGGGCATGCACCGCGCCGAGATCGACCGCAAGTTCGACGCCATCGTGGAGTTCTCCGGCGTGGAGAAGTTCCTCGATACGCCGGTCAAGCGCTATTCGAGCGGCATGTACGTGCGGCTGGCGTTCGCCGTGGCGGCCCACCTGGAGCCGGAGATCCTGCTCGTGGACGAGGTACTGTCGGTGGGCGACGCGGAGTTCCAGAAGAAGAGCCTGGGCAAGATGTCCGACGTGGCGAAGGAAGGCCGCACGGTGCTGTTCGTCAGCCACAACATGGCGGCGGTGCAGGGCCTGTGCCAGCGCGCGATCTGGCTGGACCAGGGGCGGATCAAGGAAGACGGCCCCACCGACGCGGTGATCTCCAGCTACCTCAAGACCGCGATCATCTCCACCGCTGAGCGCGTGTGGACCGACCTGGAGAGCGCGCCCGGCAACGAAAAGGCGCGGCTGTGCGCCGTGCGCGTGCTGGACGCCAACGGCGAGGCGTCCGGCCAGGGCCGCATCGAGGAACCGCTGACGGTCGAGATCGAGTACGCCGCGCTGGAGCCGGATCTCCTGCTGAGTGTGTCGATCGGGGTTTTCGATGAAAAGGGCGTCTACGTCCTGTCATCCCCCTCCAATACGGACAGCAACTGGGCCTTACGCCCACATCCGGTGGGGCGCTACCGCAGCCGCGTGACCATCCCGCCCGACTTGCTAAATATCGGCACCTACAGCATCACCGTGATCGTGGCGGAGGGTGGCCGCTATATCCTGGCTCAGGAAGACCATGCCGTGTCGGTGGACATGGTCGAGCTGGGCACACACCGGTACGGTTATTACGGCTATTGGGCCGGCGTCGTTCGCCCGCTGCTTGAGTGGCACACCGAGCGGCTGGGCGAGCCGGTAGCGGCGGAACCGAGCCGCGAGTAGCGGCCTTTCTTGCCTATCTACGGGAATCACGTATGTCTAAACCCAAGCTGCATCTCGTCGTGAAGGGCGCAACGCACTTCCTCAATTACGAGCTGCCCTACTTCCGGCGCTATTTCGAGATCGTGCCCCAGCCCGGGCCGGATGTGATCGTCTTCGCCTATGGCCCGGACGTGTTCGACGTGCCCCCGACGCTGCCCGCCCGTCTGCGCGCGGCCTATATCTTTCTCGGCTTTAGCAAAAGTCCGTATTACGATCTCGAACTGCGAGAGCACATTCAGCGGACCATTGACGAGAGCTACGACGTCGTGTTCACCAACCCCGGCCCCCTCACCAAGGCGCTGCGGCCCAGCGACAAGCTCGCGGTGCACGACTACGCCATCAAGGTCGAGTTGGCTAAACATTTCCGCCCGCGCACGGCGATCAACTCCCTGATCCACATCTCCGGCGAGCAGCCGCAGAAAGACTCCGGACGCAGCAAGCGGATCATGGAGCTGACGGGCCTCCCGCACGAGATCTTCCCCCCGCGCCGACCGTATACCGCGTGGGACAGGCGCATGTTCAAGCTGCGGCGCTGGCTGCAACGGCATCATCTGCCGTATCCCATCTGGTTGCACCCCAACTATGTGCGCCACGGCAAGGTCATCAAGAAGTACCTGGAGTATGACGGCTTCGTGCACATCGCCGCCGAAGTGCCCCCCTATTCTGATGGGCTGTACACGACGACGCTGCTTGAGGCCGGGCTGTGCGGCATGATCCTGTTCTGGCACGACACGGTGGGCGCCGGGAACCGGTACGAGACGATTTTCGACCTGCCGGTTGAGCCGGAGGCCGCCGCCGAAGCGATCCTCAACATCCGCGACTCGATCAACGTCGAGCAGCACAGCCGCGCGACGAGCGAGGAGATCCGCGAGAAGGCGGATCCTGAGAAGGTCACCCGCTTCCGCTACGAGCAGATCGTCGCCCGGCTGTAGCGCCGGGGTGGGCCGGTCGGGACATCGGGCGTTATAATGGCGCCATCACGCGCAAAGGAAGGCACGATGCCGGAGCCGCTGGTCATCTGGGGTGCGGGCGGCCACGCGCTGGTCGTGGCGGACATCCTTCGCCAGCAAGGGGAGTACGAGATCGTCGGCTTCCTGGACGACGTGAACCCGGCGCGCCGGGGCAGCCCGTTCGCCGGTTCCCTGGTGCTCGGCGGGCGGGAGCAGCTTGACGCGCTGCGCGAACAGGGCGTGCGCTGGCTGTTCCTCGGCTTTGGCGACTGTGCCGAGCGCCTGCGCCTGGCTGACCTCGTGCGCGCGCAGGGCTTTGAGCTGGCGACCGCCGTGCATCCGAGGGCCGTGATCGCAGCGGACGTGACGATCGGCCCTGGCACGGCGATCATGGCGGGGGCGGTCATCAACCCCGCTGCGCGGATCGGGGCAAACGCGATCGTCAACACGCGCGCCAGCGTCGATCACGAGTGCGTGATCGAGGACGGCGCGCACCTGTCGCCGGGCGTCACACTGGGCGGAAAGGTGACGGTCGGGCGCGGGACATGGCTCGGCATCGGGGCCGTGGTGAAGGATAAGATCCGGATCGGCAGCGGATCGATTATCGGCGCGGGCGCGGTCGTCCTGGACGACGTCCCGGATGGGGTCGTCGCGGTGGGCGTGCCCGCCAGGGTCATCAAGAAGGTAGACGCATGATGCTGAAAACGCGCGTGGAAGACCTGGCGGTGTTCTCCGGCCAGCCCGCATTTGACGAGGCGCTGCACGTCGGCCGCCCGAACATCGGGAACCGCGAGCGCCTGCTGGCGCGCATCAACGACATCCTGGACAACCGCTGGCTGACCAACAACGGCCCCTACGTCCAGGACTTCCAGCAGCGCATGGCCGATTACCTGGGCGTGAAGCACTTCGTCGCCATCTGCAATGGCACCGTCGCGCTGGAGATCGCCATCCGCGCGCTGGGCATGACGGGCGAGGTGATCGTGCCCTCGCTGACGTTCGTCGCCACGGCGCACGCGCTCCAGTGGCAGGAGATCACGCCCGTCTTCGCGGACGTAGACCCCGCCACGCACAACCTCGACCCGGACGCCGTCGAGCGCATGATCACGCCGCGCACCACGGGCATCATCGGCGTGCACCTGTGGGGCCGCGCCTGCGACGTTGAGCGGCTGGCCGACATCGCGCGGCGGCACAACCTCAAGCTGCTCTACGACGCGGCGCACGCCTTCGCCTGCGCGCATGACGGCGTGATGATCGGGAATTTTGGCGATGCCGAGGTGTTCAGCTTCCACGCGACGAAGTTCTTCAACACCTTCGAGGGCGGCGGCATCGCAACCAACGACGACGACCTCGCCGCGCGCCTGCGCCTGATGAAGAACTTCGGCTTTGAGGGCATCGACACCGTGACGCACGTCGGCACGAACGGCAAGATGTCCGAGGTCTCGGCGGCGATGGGCCTCACCCAGTTGGAGGACCTCGACTACCTGATCGAGGTCAACCGCCGCAACTACACGCAGTACCACGCCGAGTTGGCCGATCTACCCGGCGTGACGATGGTCACCTACGACCCGGCCGAGCGCGGCAATTACCAGTACATCGTGCTGGAGGTGGATGAGGCGCGGGCGGGCCTCAGCCGGAATGCGCTGGTCGAGATCCTCAAGGCGGAGAACGTGCTGGCGCGGCGCTACTTCTACCCCGGCTGCCACCAGATGGAGCCGTATCGCTCGTACTTCCCGCACGCCGGGCTGCTGCTGCCGCACACCGAGCGCCTGACACACCAGTTGATGTCCCTGCCGAACGGCACGGCGGTCGGGCCGGACGAGGTCGCGGGCGTGTGCCGCATCGTGCGGCTGGCGCTGGAGCATGCGGACGAGGTCCGTGCGCGGCTGGCCCAGATGCGGCTGGCGGGCGTGCAGGCGCCGTAGGGAGGTCGGGACGCGCGGTGAAGATCGGGATCCTCTGCCCCATCGGCCCCCTGGACCGTTTCGGCTACCAGTTCAACACCATGCCGGTGCTGCGCAGCCTGGCGACGTTCGGGACGACCGTTTACCTCGTGTCCTCGACGCGCAACCGCGCGCAGATCGACGCGATCCTGGCGGCGTTCCCCAACGTGAAGTACATCGCCGGGCCGGAGACGTGGTTCGCGCAGGACGAGCAGGGCGAGGAGGTGCACGACATCTTCCGCATCACGGGCAACGTCACGCTTGCCATGCAGCAGGCGCAGCGCGACGGCATGGACGTGGGCGTGTCGATCCACATCTCGCAGTACGTCCAGGACCACGTGATGGCCCCGCTGCGGGAGGTCTGCGCGCGGATGCTGGCCGACGGGCAGCCGTACGCGTGGCTGTACAAGAAGTACCAGCTCTACGACCGCCTGTTTCACGCCGACTACCGCCTGCCGTGGATCCTGAACCTGCGCATCGACAATCCCTATTTCATTTCACCGGACTCGATCACGCACCGCGAGACGGGCGAGCGCATCATGATCCAGGGCGGTGATTTCCGGGACCACGACCCGGTCGCGGTGGTGGACTGCCCGATGGAGCGCACGCCGCAGGACCTCGTAGCCTTCAAGGAATTCACGCGCTTCTACGCCGAACTGAACCCCAACGCGCCCACCAACTTCGACTGGGACTACATCCGCGACTACTACATCCGCAAGTTCAACGCCAAGCGCATGTCTGCCGAGCCGCTGGACGCGACGGGCCGCGCCATCGCAGCGGCCAGCCGACCGGATTTCGTGTCCCACCTGCTGCTGGCGCATTACACGCCGCCCGCCGAACCCGCGCCGCCGGTCGAGGCGCCGGGCCGGGCAGCACGCGGCAGGCGGCTGCTGCGCCGCCTGCTGGACCGGGGCGCGGCGGCCCTGAAGGGATGACGTATGAGCTACACCCCACCGCCCGACATCGACGAGCAGATCCGGGCTGAGATCGAGCGCCTGACGCGCGAGGCCGTGGACTGGGAGCAGGCCGAGGACGGACCGGCCGTCGTGTGGAAGCCGCGCACCGCCACCGATCGCTTCGTGGCGGCGGACGGCGGCAAGCGCCTGATACCGACCGACATGCAGGTTTATTACGACCTCCAGCTTTCGCGCGGCGCGTCCCGCCCGGCCAGCCCGGACAGCGACGAGTGGATCTTCGACAGCCCGGAGATCGGCATCGGGCGCCACGCGGCGATGAACGCCGAGCGCCTGGACCACTTCCGGCGCTTCGTGCCCATCGGGCCGGATGCGCGCATCCTGGACATCGGCGCGCGCAACGGGCAGTTGATCTACTTCCTGAACCACCACGGCTACCGCCGCGTGGCGGGCATGGACGTCGTCAAGCTCAACGTGCTGTGGTGCCAGAAGAACGGCTTCGACGTGCGCCTGGGCGACGCGCACACCCTCTCGCGGACCTACACGCCCGGCTCGTTCGACGCGATCTTCGCCTACCACGTGCTGGAGCACACCTACGACCCGGCGCAAGTCCTACGCGAGTTCCATACCGTGCTGGCGGAGCGCGGCGCGGTACACATTGAGGTCCCCATCGAGGCGATCAGCCTGCGCTACGCCCACGTCTACAACTTCGAGCCGGGCGAGCTGACCCGCCTGCTGCGCGCGGCGGGCTTCCTCGTGCTCGACACGGTGATCCGGGACAACTATGAGCGCGTCGTCGCGCGGAAGAAGGCCGGCCCGCTCGACGGGCTGGGCCAGGCCGTGCGCCGCGCGTTGGGCCGGGTCATGCGGCGGCTGAGGCGCTGAGGGGCGCGGCATGAAGATCAGCATCGGCATGAACCTTCAGCCCGGCCCGTGGGGCGGGGGCAACCAGTTCGGCCGCGCGCTGGTCGACCGGCTGCGCGCGGCGGGGCACACCGTCGTCTTCGACCTGAACGCCGCCGACCTGGACATCATCCTGCTGACCGAGCCGCGCGCCAATCTGAAGATCTCGGCCTACACCGACCGCGAGATCCTCCACTACCTGCAAAAGGTCAACGCGGACGCCGTGGTGGTGCATCGCATCAACGAGTGCGACGAGCGCAAGGGCACGACCGGCGTCAACGCGCGGCTGATCGAGGCCAACCGCTGCGCCGACCACACCGTTTTCGTCTCGTCGTGGCTGCGCGACCTGTTCCTGGCGCAGGGCATCGGCAGCCGGTCGCACAGCGTGATCCTGAACGGCTCCGACCGCGCGATCTTCCACCCGGACGGCTACCGGCGCTGGGATGGCCGCGAGCCGCTGCGGCTGGTCACGCATCATTGGGGCGCGAACTGGCTCAAGGGCTTCGACATCTACGAGCGCCTGGACGCGATGCTCGGCACCGACGCCTACCGCGACCGCTTCACCTTCACCTACATCGGCAAC
>CAZGLU010000006.1:0-15772 GCA_964526095.1 uncultured Anaerolineaceae bacterium
CATACGAGATGGAATCTCGTGACTGGAGTTCAGACGTGTGCTCTTCGATCTATACGGCATCGGGCGTTTTGCCGGGCTGCGCAGGCGTCAGATCGACCAGACGGAGCGCGAATACCTGGTGATCGAGTACGCGGGCAACGACCTGCTCTACGTGCCGATCCACCAGGCCGACCGGCTCTCACGCTACGTTGGCGCGGAGGACCGCCCGCCGCAGTTACACCGGCTCGGCACACAGGACTGGTCCCGCACCAAGGCCAACACACAGGCCGCGGTGCAGGAGGTCGCACGCGAGCTTCTGGAATTGTACGCCGCCCGCGAGCAGGTGCAGGGCCACGCCTTCAGCCCGGATACACCCTGGCAGGCGGAGCTGGAGGCGTCGTTCCCCTACATCGAGACGATAGACCAGATCCGCGCACTGGACGAGGTTAAGGCGGACATGGAGCGCCCGCGCCCGATGGACCGCCTGATCTGCGGTGATGTGGGATACGGAAAAACGGAGGTAGCGCTGCGTGCCGCGTTCAAGGCGGTGATGGACGGCAAACAGGTCGCCATCCTGGTGCCGACCACCGTCCTCGCGCAGCAGCACTACAACAACTTCGCGCGGCGCCTGCTGCCCTTCCCCGTGCGCGTCGAGATGCTCTCCCGGTTCCGCAGCCCTGCCGAGCAGCGCCAGATCATCCACGATCTGGCCGAGGGCAAGATCGATATCATCATCGGCACGCACCGCCTGCTCCAGCCGGACGTGAAGCTCAAGGACCTCGGCCTGCTCATCATCGACGAGGAACAGCGCTTCGGCGTCACCCACAAGGAGCAGTTCAAGGAGATGCGCACCGAAGTGGACGTGCTGACCCTGACGGCCACGCCCATCCCGCGCACGCTGTACATGAGCCTGACCGGCATCCGCGACGTGAGCATGATCCAGACCCCGCCGGAGGAGCGCCTGCCGGTCGTGACCCACGTCGGCGTGTACGATGACCGCCTGGTGCGGCAGGCGATCATGCGCGAGATCGACCGGGGCGGACAGGTCTTCTTCGTGCACAACCGCATCGAGACGATCAACACGGTCGCCGCCCGCCTGCGACGCACCGTCCCAGAGGCGAGCATCGTGATCGGGCATGGTCAGATGCCGGAGGACAAGCTTGAGGAGGTCATGTCGGCCTTCGCGCGCGGCGATTATGACGTGCTGCTCTCGACGTCGATCATCGAAAGCGGCCTGGACATCCCCAACGCCAACACGCTGATCGTGGACCGCGCCGACTGGTTCGGGCTGGCGCAGCTTTACCAGTTGCGCGGGCGCGTTGGGCGGGCCGCGAACCAGGCGTATGCCTACTTCTTCCACCCGCGCACCAGCCGCCTCACGCCGGAGGCCCGCGCCCGCCTGGAAACGATCGGGGAGCAGACGGAGCTGGGTTCGGGCATGAACATCGCCCTGCGCGACCTGGAGATCCGGGGCGCGGGGGACCTGCTCGGCACGCGCCAGAGCGGCCACATCGCGGCGGTGGGATTCCACCTCTATACCCAACTGCTCGCCCAGGCCGTGCGGCATCTGCGGGGCGAAGGCGAGGCGCCGCACCTGCCCGTCGCCACGCCCACCGTCACCATCGACCTGCCCGTGCCGGCCTACATACCCACGACGTTTATCCCAGAGGCCGCGCTGCGTATCCAGCTTTACCGGCGGCTGGCGGAGTTGGAAAGCCTGGAGGCCGTAAACGATATGGAGGCCGAGCTGCGGGATCGCTTTGGGGATCTACTGCCCGCCGTGGAAAACCTGCTGTTCCAGATCCGCGTCAAGCTGCTCGCGCAGCGCGCCAACGTCGGCGCCGTCGCCAGCGAAAACGGCCAGATCAGCCTGCGCCTGCCCTACCTCGCGTCCGTGGACCGGCAGGCGTTGCAGGAGGAACTCGGCCACGGCGTGCGCGTGAGCCGGACGGCCGTGTGGCTGCCCTATAAGGATCTGGACGACCGGACCTGGCAGGCTAACCTGCTGGACGTGTTGGATAAGCTGCAAGTGAACTCGG
The DNA here is from genome assembly GCA_964526095.1 of uncultured Anaerolineaceae bacterium. Lineage (GTDB taxonomy): Bacteria > Chloroflexota > Anaerolineae > Aggregatilineales > Aggregatilineaceae > Aggregatilinea. The sequence continues at coordinate 2,019 of CAZGLU010000006.1, forward strand.
TGCAGCCCGCGCCCAGCCGGACTTCCTGAGCCGCGCGCCGTTACCCACATGCCCGGCGCGGCTGCGGGAAATACGCTGGATTTATCCCACAGATTATCCCACATAACCAAACGAAATTCCAACATATCCCACATCGATGTGGGATATGTTGGATATTGAGCGAAAAGAGGTTCGTTTTGTGGGATGTAGCGGGCGGGTTATCCCACCGCGCAGCGCGGCTCGCGGGCCGTTACGCGCCCGTCCCGCGCTCCACGACGAGGCCGAGCACGCCGGGGCCGGTGTGCACGCCGATCGCCATGCAGGCATACGTCAGGCGGGCCACGGTGGGCTTGAACCGGTGGTTGACCTCGTCCATCAGGAACTGCGCCTCTTTTTCGGCGTTGCCGTGGATCACGGAGACCTGCCCGGTGGGATAATCTGCGATAAACGCCTCGGCTTCGGTCAGCATGCGTTCCAGGGCACGCCGCCGCGAGCGCACGTTATCCACCGACGCCACCACGCCGTCCTTGATTTGGAGCAAGGGCTTGATGCTGAGCGCCGTCCCGATCAGCAGCCGGGCGTTGCCGATGCGTCCACCGCGCCGCAGGTATTCCAGGTTCTCGACGGTGAAGTAGATCTTCTGACGAGCGGCGGCCTGCCGGATCGCGTCTGCGATCTCGCTGGCGCTCCCGCCCCGCTCGCGCCGCTCGGCCCCGGCCAGCACCGCATGGCCCAGGCCCCAGGAGACCTGTCGCGTGTCGATGACATGAACCGGGAAATCCACCATCTCGCGGGCCTGCATCGCGGAGGCATACGTGCCGCTCAACTGCTGCGAAATCACGGCACACACGACCTCATCCGCACCCTCCTTCTCACGCGCCGCCTCGAACGCCTCGACAAAGTCCTGTGGGGACGCCTGCGACGTCTTCGGGATGTCACCCGATGCCTCCAGCATGCGATAGAAGGTAGGCGGGTTGAGGTCCACGCCGTCGCGCATGGTTTCCTCGCCCCAGATGACGTACAGCGGCACGACGTGGATACGCCGCTCCTCGGCAAGCTCAGGTGGTAGATCGCTGGTCGAATCGGTTACGATTGCGGTTCGTACGCTCACAAGTCACGCTCCCGTCCACATCTCATCGCTCAGGATGAGGGGCCCACCCATTCAAGCAACCGGATCTCGCCACGCAGGTTCGCCGTGCGGTTCTGCGCGCTGTAGCCGTTCGGCTGCCCGATGTACACGTCGAGACGGCCATCGTCCACGCCCGGCTGATTCGTGATCCCGGCAAATGCCAGCCAACGCCCGTCCGGGGAGTAATGCGGATCGCAGGCACGGGGCGCCTGCGGCGGGCCGTACGCGATCTGAAGGTTATCACGCGCCACGATCAGGCCGTAGGGGCACTGCCCATTATGCCCGGCGAGCGCAACCCACTGCCCATCCGGCGACCATTCCGCCGCGAACCCGTAGCGCGGGAAACTGTACTCGTCCAGCGAGGCCAGCCGGTTGCCCTGCTGATCCCGTAGCACGACCCGCCCCGCATCATCCGCCTCGTAGTACACCACCGCCGACGCGCCGGGCGCCCACGCCGGGGCGAGGTTGAGCGCCTGGTCCCGGCTCGATATTTCGCGCATGGTGCCCGCCTCCACGTCCGCGAGGTAGATGCGGCTCTCGGCAGACAGCAGGTCGGACAGGCCGCTCGAAAACACGATCTGCGTGTTACTGACCCACGTCGGGCGGCCGTCCACCTCGACCTCGGACACCTGCCGCACGTCCCCCGACTCGACGTTCAGGACGTACAAACGCCCGCTGGCTGGCGGGGCCGCGTCCAGCGTCGAGCAGGAATCCGGCTCGCCGGGGATCCAGGTCGGGCACGTCGCCCGGTCCGAGATAAACGCCAGCTCACGCCCATCCGGCGACCAGCTCGGCCACAGGTCAAATGCGCCGTGCCGCGTCACGTTGCGGAAGGACGAGCCATCCTCCGCGATCACGAAGATATCCACGTCATACTCGGTGGGCAGCGCGATCGCGAAGCGCGTGCTGTCCGGCGACCACACCGGGTGGTGTTCGGGGATGCCGCGCGGGTTGAGCGTCGGGATATCCAGCAAACGCAGGCTGATCCCCAGCCGCAGGTTGAGCAGGTACAGCCCGCCAACCTGCGTGCCGGTGCTCGACACCGCCGGTTCCACGAAGTAAAGCATCTTGCGGCCATCCGGGGACCAGTAGATCCGATCGCCCGTCGCGTACGGCATGCTCATGATCTCAACCCGCTCACCGGTCGCGGGGTTCAGCAGGTACACGGTCTGCTCGTCCGACGCCGGGATGGGCGTCAGCGGGTTCTCGGTGGCCGGGCGCTCTTTGGCGTTGACGATCGCGAACCACGGGCTGCTCTGGCCCTCACGCACGTTGTTCGGCAGGGGGACCGTCTGCCACTGGTCGTTGGTGAACGCGGCGGTGGGGTGCGGCGTCGCGGACGGCGTCGGCGTCAAAGTCGGGGTGGGCGTGACGGTCGGCGTGAGTGTCGGCTCCGGGCTAGGGGTAATCGAAGGCGACGCCGTGGCCGATGGCGTGGTGCTCGGCGTCGCCGTGTCCGTTGCGGTTGGAGTCGGCTCAGGTGTCGGCGTGCCGACCGCGAAATTACAGGCTGTCAGGAGCAGCCCCACGACGAGCAGGCCGGACGCTCCACGGATCAATCGGTTATACATCGCATCTCTTTGCCGCATGGTGGCTGCGGCCGCCGGGCGCATCGCCTCTGCGTCGCCCCATCATCCGCACCAGGCGTGGGCCAGTTACGCTTGTTTCTTCAGCACGTAGTACGAGCCGCGCTTCTCGCCCATCTTTACGAGAATGCCACGACTCACCAGATCCGCAAAATCTCGGCGCAGCGTTTCGGAATGGACGTCCGGGCACAACTCTTGCAGATCCTTGTTGGTGATGCGTGGGTTCTTCTGGTTGACCAGGAAATCCAGTGCGTGCTCCTGGCGCCGGTTGATCACATGGCCCCGGAAGACGCCGCCGAACAACGTCGGTTCTTCCGCGCCGCCGTCCGACTCCGCCGGGCGATTATACAGCGTGACGCGGAAACCACCGGCCGTCTCCGTGAAGACCGGGCGCGGGAGGCGGTACTCGTTCACCAGCGCCAGCACGCGATCCACCCCGTAGCCCAGGCGCTCGATGAAGCCCATGTCCGACAGGACCTGCACCAGCGCGCTGTTTCGGGAGAAGCGTTCGTCCACAATGTTATCGACCGTCACCGGGCCAGGCAAGCCACCGGGGCTGGTGATCTCCAGCCGGTCGCTGAACAGGTAGAGCCGGATGCCGTCCCCCTGGATGGCATAATCGCGGTGAGCCACGGCGTTCACCACCAGCTCGCGCACGGCCTGCAACGGATACTCGAACTCCTCCGAGCGCGCCATGCTGCCGCTCAACTGCACGCCTTTGCGCAGGCTGTCGATGAGAAAAGTCTCCACGCGCCGGATCTGCTGCGGTAGCGTGCCGGTGATGTCCTGGCGCAAGAAGACGTCGCCCATCTCCTTACCGGCAAAGCGCGCGGCGGTGATCTCCGAGCCGCGAATGAACTGCTGTGGGTCGCGCCCAAAGAGCAGCATCCCCGCGTTAGTCGGGTACAGCTTGCCATCCTGGCGGACCAGGCACCCGCGTTTGATCAGCACCAGTTCCGGCGAGATGCCGCCCATGCCGGTCAGCTTCGACGTGTAGGCAACAACCTGGTCCCAGTCCAGATCCTCCTTACGCGCGGTCAGGATCGGCATCGACTCGAACGACACATCCCCACGCTCGAACAGCAGGCGCCGCATGATCTGGGGCGGCAGCGGCTGGTTGTGCGGGCCGACGCGCGTCAGGAAGCGGCCCTCCACGGCATAAACGTGCGGCATCCCGCGCGGCACCTGCACGACCAGCAGCCTTTTGTCGTTGACCTCGACCACGCGAGGGAGCGGGATGATCAGTGGGGGGGTAATCATCAGCGCCGCCGCCAGCACGTTATCCGAGAGCGTGTCGGGGTTATCAATGCCGGTCGGCTCGTTGTCGAACGGGTTCACACCGAGCAGCAAGGTGCCGCCGCGCGTGTTCGCCATCGCGGCCATCGTCACAGCGATCTGTTCCACATCGGCACGTTCGGGCAGCCACTCGACCGTTTCCGACCGCCCACCGGCCAACAAGTCGAGGATCTCCTGCGCGTCCATAGCACTCCCCCAGTCTCTCGACCGGCTGGTTACGTGCGCGAGCCGGGCAATAACGCTTGCGCCAACACCTCATCCATCCGGTCTACCAGCATGATGTTCAAGCCACGCATGGTGCGCTTGGGAATGTCAGCCAGGTCCTTTTCGTTGCGCCGGGGCAGCAACACGTTCGTTACGCCCGCCCGCCGCGCGGCCAGGATCTTCTCGCGCACGCCGCCCACCGGCAGCACTCGCCCGCGCAGCGTGATCTCGCCGGTCATGGCGACGTCCCGGCGCACCTTGCGCTGCGTGAAGGCGGAGATCAGGGCAGTAGCGAGCGTGATACCGGCAGATGGGCCATCCTTGGGGATCGCGCCCTCCGGCAGGTGCACGTGGATGTCCACGCGGTCAAATTCGTCTGGATCGATGGCGAACTTCCCGGCCTGCGAGCGCGTGTAGCTCAGCGCCGCCTGGGCGGATTCCTGCATCACCTCCCCAAGCTGCCCGGTCAGCAGCAACAGGCCCTTGCCGGGCATCAGCGTGACCTCAATCGCCATGATGTCGCCACCGGCCTCGGTCCACGCCAGCCCGGTGGCAACGCCGATCTCGTCCTCCTCCTCGGCCAGCGGCGGGATGTACAGCGGCGGCCCGAGGTACTTGTAGAGGCTTTGCGGCGTGATGCGCTTGACGATCGGGCGGCCCTCCGCCACACGCCGCGCCAGCTTGCGGCAGACCTGCGCGATCTCGCGTTCCAGGTTGCGCACCCCGGCCTCATACGTGTACTCACGGCACATCAGGCGCAGCGCGTCGTCCTCAAAGCGCAGGCCACGCCCGTTGAGGCCGTGCTGCTCGAGTTGGCGGGGGATCAAGAACTGCTTGGCGATGCTCAGCTTCTCTTCCTCGATGTAGCCGGGGAACTCGATCACCTCCATACGGTCGAGCAGCGCGGGCGGGATGGGGTCCAGGTAGTTCGCCGTGGTGATAAAGAACACCTTGGACAGGTCATAGTCCACTTCGAGGTAGTGGTCCGAGTACTGCGCGTTCTGCTCCGGGTCCAGCACCTCCAGCAGCGCCGCCGCCGGATCGCCCCGGAAGTCCATGCCGAGCTTGTCGATCTCGTCCAGCATGAACACGGGGTTGATCGTGCCCGCGCGACGCATCGTCTGGATGATACGTCCCGGCAGCGCGCCGATGTACGTCCGGCGGTGGCCCCGGATCTCGGCCTCGTCGCGCACGCCGCCCAGGCTGACCCGCACAAACTCGCGGCCCAGCGCCTTGGCGATGCTCTTGCCGAGCGACGTCTTGCCCGTGCCGGGCGGCCCGACGAAGCACAGGATCGGGCTGCGCATCTTGTCCGGCGCGAGCTTGCGCACGGCCATATGTTCCAGGATGCGGTCCTTGGCCTTGGGCAGGCCGTAGTGTTCCGCGTCGAGGACCTCAGCCGCGTTGCGCAGGTCGAGGTTGTCCTCCGTCGTCTTCTGCCACGGCAGGTCGAGCAGCCAGTCCAGGTACGTGCGGATGATGCCAACCTCCGGCGCCATGGGCGGGATCAGCTCCAGCCGCGCCAGTTCCTTCTCGGCCTTCTCACGCACCGCGTCCGGGAGCGCCAGCCCGGCGATGCGCTCACGCAGCTCAAGCAACTCCTGCTGGAAGACGTCTGCCTCGCCCAGCTCGTGCTGGATCACGCGCATCTGCTCGCGCAGGAACAGCTCGCGCTGGCCGCGATCGACCTCCTCGCGCACCTGCGACTGGATGCTCTCCTCCAGCTCCAGGACCTCCAGTTCGCGCCCCAGCAGACCGCTGACGCGACGCAGGCGCTCCAGGGGGGCAAAGGTCTCCAGCAGGGCCTGTCGCTCGGCCAGCGTCAGGTCCAGGGTAGACGCGATCAGGTCGGCCAGCCAGCCGGGTTCCTCGATGTTCAGCGCGTAGATCGACGCTTCCTCAGGGATGCGCGGGCTGAGCTGCACGCACTTCTGGAACAGGTTTACCGTCGCGCGCATCAGCGCCGTACCGTCGCGGCTTGGCTCGACGACTTCCTCGATCGGGCGGGCGCGCACCCGGCCATACGGCTCGGTCTGCAAGTACTCAACGATCTCCACACGGCGGCGGCCCTGCACCAGCACCGACGTGCCGCCCTGCGGCATGTGCAGCACGCGACCAAGCGCCATCTCGGACCCGACGCCGAAGAGCGCATCCGGTCCGAGGCTGTTCGCCGCATCCGGGTTGCGCCACGCCGCGCCGATCACCGTGCGCGCCTCGGACTGCGCCTGACTGATCGCCAACAGATCCGCCTCGCGCAGGATGTACAGCGGCGCCACCATGTTCGGGAAAACCACCACGTCCACAAGCGGGATGATCGTTGCCTCGATCAACCCGTCTGCATCGGGCGCCGCGTCCTGGACGGCGTAGAAATCGTTGATCCCGTTTCCTAGCATCGTGTCTGGTTATCTCTCCATCTGCGCCGGGCAGGCTAGTCGTGGGGGGCCATGCGCGCCGGGATGCAGGGCACGCGCTGCGCGCGCGGCACGTGACCGGCCGGCAGGCCACACGCCGACCGCACCTCCCCGACGATGAACAGCGAACCCGTTACACAGATCAGCCCGTCCGGGCCGACGAGTGCCGCCGCCTGGTCCAGCGCGGCGCGGGTATCCGGGATGCGCTGGATGGGCCGCGCGTACCGATGTTCCAGCGCCGTACGCTCGATCTCCTCCGGCGCGAGGGCGCGCGGGTGTACGGCCTGCGAGATCACGAGGTAGTCCGCGATGGGCAGCAGGTGCTCGAACATGCCATCCACGTCCTTATCCGCCGACGCGCCGAAGATGAACGCGATCGGCCGCGCGCTGAACACGTCGCGCAGCGCCGTCGCCAGCCGCTGCGCCGACTCGCCGTTGTGCGCGGCATCCAGCACCAGCAGCGGCGCCTGCGGCACGACCTCCAGCCGCCCCGGCCAATCGACGGACGTCAGGCCCTGCATGATCCCATCCTCAGTGACAGGGACGCCCGCTTGCCGCGCATGGTCCAGCACGGCGAGTGCGACGGTGGCGTTCAATGCCTGATGCTCGCCCGGCAGCGCGGTTGCGTACTCCCGCAGAGGCTCGCCCGCCCTGCCCGCCGCGAACTCCTGGCAGTGCGGAGTAGCAGCGCCCGGCCTGAACAGCCAGTCCCGCCCCACGACCGTCAGTGGCGCGGCGCGTTCCTCGGCCAGCGCAGCGATCACCGACAGCGCCTCGTCCGGCTGCGGCGCCGACACGACCGGCACCCCGTCCTTAATGATGCCCCCCTTCTCGCGGGCGATGGAGGCCAGCGAGTCGCCCAGAAGGTGCGTGTGATCATAGCTGATGCTCGTGATCACCGAGACGATCGGGCGCACGATGTTCGTGGCGTCCAGCCGCCCGCCCAGGCCGACCTCGACCACCGCCACGTCCACTTTGCGCCGTGCGAAATACAGGAACACGAGGGCCGTTGTCACCTCGAACCAGGTGATGTCCGGGATGCTATCCAGCGCGGGGCGCATCTCGTTCACCAACAGCGTGAACTCGTCCTCCTGGATCAGGTCGTTGTCCACACGGAAACGCTCGCGGAAATCTTGCAGATGGGGCGACGAGTACAGCCCCACATGCAGGCCCGACGCTTGCAGCGCCGCCGCAGTCATGGCGCCCACGGACCCTTTCCCCTTCGTGCCGGTGATATGGATGATCGGGTACTGGTTCTGCGGGCTACCGAACGCCTCCAGCACGCGGCGCGGGCGGTCCAGGGTCATCACCTCCGGTGCGTAGCGGACGTGACGTTCCACTTCCCAGTTGATGAAGCTGTAGAGATAGTCTAAGGCATCTGAATACGTATAGATTGTCGATGGCGTCATGACCGTTGCTGCACCAGGGCAAGCCCGCGCGTGATCGGCTTCAGATGTGGGATTTATGCGCAGGCGGCGGATATTATCCCACATATCCCACATACTACCGTTAAACACCCCTGCTTACAAGGGTTAACTTAGCCGCCAGCGGGCCGACGCATGGGCGACGTGCGCCTGACGAAGGCTGCCACCTACCCTACGCGCTCTGGTACAATCCAGGGCGGCATGGCATAATGGCGGGCTGCGCTTCCGGCCCGCCGGGCACGCGCCTAGAGGGTTCGGCGCTCTCACCGAGGAGAACGATGGATTTCCCCAAAGCACTGACCGTTGTCGTTGCGATCGTCGCGCTGGCGATTGTCAGCGTGGTGGGCTATCTGGTGCTACGCCCGCCCGTGTCGCTGTTGAGCAACGCCGCGTTCGCCGCCTCGCGCATCTCGCCCAACGCGGACGGCGTAGAGGACGTCACCGAGATCACCTACTCGTTGGCGCGCTCGGCCAACGTGAGCATCACGCTCGAGGCGGAGGACGGGACGCGCTTTGCGTTCCGCCAGGACGAGCGCCGCACGCCGGGTGATTACCGCGTGCTGTTCAGCGGCATCGTGGACGGTTACGTGCTGGACGGCGAGGACATCCCCGGCGAGATCCAGACGCGGCTGATCCCCAATGGGACTTACACCTGGACGATCGTGGCCGAGAACGACGACGAGCGCGAGGCGGTCAGCGGGACGCTGGAAGTCGTGAACGCCGACAGCCAGCTCCCCGTCATCAGCACCTTCACCATCAGCCCGACCACGTTCACGCCGAATCAGGACGGCATCTCGGACCGCGTCAACATCAACGTCTACCTGGAAAAGGCCGCCAACCTGAGCGTCTACCTGGTGGACCGCGCCGGGCAGCGCTTCTATTTGGCGGAGCGCGAGGAAGGCCGCCGCCCCGGCGAGATGGGCAACCACGAGTTTGACTATGACGGCGGGGTAGACCAGGGCATGGAGCCGCCGCCGGACGGCGACTACACGATCTATGCCGTCGCCCAGGACGCGGAGGGCCAGCGCGTAGTGCGCCAGGGTGCCCTGACCATCAAGGACAGCGGCCTGCCGCAGGTAGAGATCGTCGCGCAGACGACCGGGACCGATGTCTACTTCGAGACGCAGCCGTATGACGAGGCGTACTACACCGACCGGGAGACGGTGGGCAAGCCGATCCCCAAACCGGAGGGCGTGCAGTCGGATCTGACCACGTTGGAGATGGTGCGCGGCGACCTGCTCGTGTTCAAGCTGACGGTGTGGAACTACGGCGACACCCCGATCCGCACGATCGGCCCTTTCCCCGGCACGGTGTACCAATCCGAGCAGCAGTACAGCACGCTCGGCGCGTTCGTCGAGCCGGGCGTGTGGCGCGTCGGCATCAACTGTGACACGACACTCAGCGACTTCCCATGGCGCTGGGCCATCGCGTCCCTTGACGAGCTTGAAACGGTCTACGACGAGGAGCGGGACGCGACATATTATTACCTGCCCCCCGGCGCGCAGGCCGAGGTCTACGGGGCGATCCGTATGAACGAGATCGTGCCGAACCTGAACCCGCAGGACTGCTGGGCCGGGCTGATCCACGAGCGCGTGGAGGTCCGCCAACAACGCTTCGGCGCACGCGAGATCCGGCTCGTGCCGCGCCCGGAAGACGCGGAGCAGATGACACGACCGGAGTAATCTTGCCCCGCCGCCTGGGGTGCTGTAGCATGTGGGCGAGCAGCATCGTCGGCCAGGAGGTGCCCCATCAACCGCCCCAACACTTTGAAGCCCGGCCTCGTGCTGGGCAGCTTGTTCCTGCTTGTGGTGCTCGTCGCCTGCGGTGGGGAGGACGCCACCCCGGTCCAGCGGCGCCCGACCGCGGTCCCGATGACGCCCACGCCGCGCTCCACGCCGCTGCCGGAAGTCCCGACGGTCCCGCCGCTCGGCAGCGAGGGACGGCCCGTTACGCTCGCCGTCGTGCTGCCGGACGGTGCAGACGTCGATGAAGACGCGGCAGACGACCTCGCGGGCTGGTTCCTGAGCGAAACGGGCCTCACCGTCGAGGTCGAAACTGTGGCGAACGAGTCGGAGGCACTGCGGCTCGTCTGCACGGGGACACCGGCGGGCGGTCCAGCCGCCGTCTGGGTCAGTGCCTTTACCGCCGTCGCGGCCCAACGCGATTGCAGCGCCGTGCCGAGTGCCGCCGTGGTGCGCGGCGTCGGGGCGCGTGCCACGCTGGGAACCCCCGTCGAGATCGTCTCGCGTGCGGATGTCGGGACGATCGGCGCGCTGCGCGGGCAGGCGTTCTGCCATCTGGAGGGCGATCCGCTGACGAACTGGGTCTTCCCCAGCCTGCTGCTGACGGCAGGCGGCATCGACCCGTTTGACGACCTCGAAGACATAACGGCGTTCGAGGACCCTGAGACGCTGGTCCGCGCGCTGTATGCGGGCGACTGCGCGGCGGCGGCCCTCACGTCCGACCTGTTGGACGATGTGCTGGACGAGCTAGAGGGCAGCCTGCCGGGTGAGGACGGCCCGGCCCGCCGTGAGGAGCTGGACGCAGCCTTCCGGGTATTGCGCCCGGCGGGGGACGTCACGCTACCGGCGGAGGGTGCGAGGTGGTCCGGCTACCCGGCGAACGTCATCCCGTACGAGACGCTGGTCTTCCCGCCCGAAGCGATGCTGCCCGCCGACCTGCGCGAGGCCCTCCACACGGCGCTGCTCGACTATACGGCCACGCGTGAGGGGGAGCGCCTGCTGCGCGACTGGTTTGACGCGTCACGCCTCCTGCCCGTCGAGCCGTCCGACTTCGACGCGCTGCGCTCGGTCCTCAACCAGGCGCGCTGGGACATGGCGTTCAGCGGCCCGTGAGCGCTGACGGTATGACGCGGTGGGGATGGGCAGGGGTGCATGGCGGCACGCGCTGACCTGGCGGTGATCATCGTTTCGTGGAACACCCGCGCGCTGACGCTTGACGCGCTGCGGACGCTCTACGCCGACCTCGCGTCCGGCAGCCCTGCCGCGGAGGTGTGGGTCGTGGACAACGCCTCCAGCGACGGCACTCCGGAGGCCGTGCGCGCCGAGTTCCCCCAGGCGCAGTTGATCGCGTGTGACGGCAACCTCGGCTTCGCCGGAGCGAACAACCTCGCCCTGCGCCGGCTGGGCTTCGGAGACGCCGGGGACCCGGAAGCGCGACCCCGTGCCGTATACCTGCTGAATTCCGACACGCGCACCCACCCCGGCGCGACGCGCGCGCTGTTCGACGCGCTGTTCAGCCTGCCCCGCGCGGGCGTCGTCGGCGCGCGGCTGGAGTATGGCGACGGGTCCTTCCAGCACAGTGCCTTTCGCTTTCCCGGCCTCGTCCAGCTTTTGGTCGAGCTGTTCCCGCTCCCAGCGCGGCTGTACGACCGCCCGCTCAACGGCCGCTACCCCCGCGCCAAGTACGAGGCGGGCGCGCCGTTCCCCGTCGATCACACGCTCGGCGCGACCATGATGCTGCGCCGCGAGGTCATCGAGCAGACGGGGATGTTCGACGAGCGCTACTTCATGTACTGCGAGGAGATCGACTGGAGCATCCGCATCCGCCGGGCGGGTTGGGAGATCTACTGCGTGCCGGGCGCCCGGGTGACGCACCTCGGCGGGCAAAGCACCGGCCAGGTGCGCCCGCAGAGCCTGATCAACCTGTGGCGCAGTCGCCTGATGCTGTTCGAGCGCCACGCATCCCCGGTGAAGCGCACGCTCGCACGGGGGATCATCCGCTGGGGCCTGCGCTACCAGATCCGCCGCGCCCGCAGGACGCTGCCAGAGGGGGAGGCCGCCCGGCTGATCGACGCCTACCGCACGATCCTGAAGGACGAGGCCCTATGACGGTTCGGCTTGCCGCCGTGATCCTGACGTACAACGAGGCCCGGCACGTCGCGGACTGCATCGCGAGCGTGCGCTGGGCGGACCGCGTTGTGGTCTTCGACTCGTTCAGCCAGGATGATACGGTCGAGAAGGCACGGGCGGCGGGCGCCGACGTAATGCAGCACGCCTTCGAGGACTACGCCCGCCAGCGGCAGGCGGCGTTAGAGGCGGTCGAGGCGGAATGGATCCTGTTCATCGACGCCGACGAGCGTTCCAGCCCGGAGCAGGCCGCCGAGATCCGGTCCCTGATCGCGGACGGCGCGCACAACGGCTACTGGATCCCGCGCCACAACTACATCTTCGGCAAACTGACGCGCTACGCCGGGTGGTACCCCGACTACCAACTGCGCCTGCTGCGGCGCGGCGCCGCCCGCTACGACCTGAACCGGCAGGTGCACGAGTTGGTCGAGCTTGACGGCGAGCCGGGGTACCTCACGACGCCCTTCGTGCACTATAACTACGACAACCTCGCCCAGTTCCGCGCCAAGCAGCGCCGCTATGTGGCCTATGACGCGCGCATGCTCAGGGAGCAGGGCATCCAACCCCGGCCGCATAAGTTCATCACGCAGCCGCTCCGCCAGTTCGTCTGGCGCTTCGTCACGCTTCAGGGCTATCGCGACGGCTGGCACGGGCTGCGCCTGAGCCTGCTGATGGCGTGGTATGAGTTCCAGAAGTACGTGCACCTGCGGCGGCTCGCATAGGCCCCTAGCCTGACGCCCCACCCCGCCGCGCCGCGACCAACCCGGCCAGCACCTCCAGCCCACCGGATACGACGCTGTGCCCGCCCAGCAGCACCGGAATCGGGGCGGCACACGCGGCGGCGGTGAACGTCCGCACCCATTCGTCCTGGATCGCATCGGCCAGGAACAGGTCGGAGGCGTAGCGGTCCGCCGCGCCGGGGTGATGGCCGCTCGCCGCCATGAGCACGCGGGAATCCATGATCGCGGCGTCCGCCACGTCCCCCAGCGCCTCGAAGAAGCCCGCCGGACCGAGGCGCTCGTACAGCGGCCGCAGGAGTGACCGGACCTCCCCCCGCGCGAGGCGCTCGCTGGCGACCATGCCGCGCTCCTCCGAGTAGGTGCGCACCCAGCAGCGCGTCGCCCGGCTGAGGGCGTGCCATGCGCCCGGCGCAACACGTCCGATCAACGCCACGCGGCTGCCGTCCCGCGCCGCGACCTCCACGACGGCATCCACCGGGACGCGGGCAAGCAGCGGATCGGTCAGCGCATGCGCCAGTCGTGGCGGCAGGCGGGGATGCCGGGCCAGCAGCGCCAGGTCGCCGGGCGTGTCGAGGTCGAGCTTCTCGACCGGGGTCAGCGCTGGGGGAACCTCCACCGTGTAACGCCCGCTGTCGTACAGCATCCACGCCAGACTGTTGTCACGCGCGGCGGCCCGGACGAGGTCGAGGCTGTGCGCCGCCCGGTTCCACGCCACCCAATCGCTCGAATGCAGGTTATTCGTCAGCACCAGAGGGCGGTCGGCGCTGCGCAGCCGGTCGAGGAAAGCGCCGATATGCGCGGCAGTCAGCAGCGGCGCGCTCCCGGCCCCGAACACCATCACGCACTCCAGGCCATGCCGCTCGATCAACTCCGTCACCCGCGCGCCGAAGTGGAACGCGGCGGTATCGACGTCCGCAAGGGCCGGGCTGTCCGACGGAAGCCAGGCGCAGTCCTGCGCGGCGACCACGATCCGGCCAACGCCGCTTGCGTGCAGCGCGTCGATCAGCCCCAGCGCCGCCGCACGCGCGGCCCGTGTTACGAGGCGCTCAGGCGGTGTCGAGCCTTCAGGCCCGGCCAGGATGATCGCGCCGGTTCGTTCTGGGTCCATAAGCATCA
>CAZGLU010000006.1:15782-22369 GCA_964526095.1 uncultured Anaerolineaceae bacterium
CACTGACAACAAAAAGGGCCGGAGAGCATGCTCCGGCCCGTTCGGTTCCATCCCGATTACTTGACGTCCGGTTCCAACACGCCGTAGTTGCCGTCCTCACGGCGATATAACACGCCTATGCGTGCCGTTTCCGCGTTCAGGAAGATGAAGAAGTCGTGCCCCAAAAGCTCCATCTGGTCGATCGCTTCTTCCTCGGTCATCGGGACCAGGCTCACCCGCTTGCGCCGCACGATATCAACCTTGGCCTCGTCCTCGGCGGCCTCATCCAACTCGATCGGGACCGGCTCCGCCGTCGCCAGAGAGGCGTCCGCCTCGGAGAACTTCCCGCCGCCCTTCCGCTTGCGCTTACCCTTGTAACGCTCGATCTGCCGGTACATCTTGTCCAGCGCCCGGTCGAGCGCGGCGTAGATGTCGGCCTCCTTCTTTTCCTCCGCGCGGAGGATGACGCCGCGCGAATTGCGCAGCGTAAGCTGGGCGATCGATTGGTCCTGGCCCTGCTTCCGGCGCTCTACCGCGAGGTCCACCCGGACTTCGTGGATGTTCGGAAGGTACCGATCCAGCTTGCTAACTTTCTTCTCGACATGTTCTTGCAGGCGCGGATTCACATCAACATTGCGGGTATGTATCTTGAGTTCCATAGCCTAGTCTCCTTCAGCGTGCATCCAAGAACATTGAGCGCGTGCGTCTCGCGCGCCAGGCCAACCAAGACTACCGATCCTGCCCGCAGCCGGCCCCCCCTACAGCCGCCACATACACGTGCACTGCCCCGGCCGCGCGAAGGGCCGTCATACAGGCGGTCATCGTCGCGCCGGTTGTCAACACATCATCGATCACGAGAACAGACTTGCCGCGCACAACCGGTGGGTCCGCAGCGAAGGCACCGGCCACATTCCGCCGCCGTTCGTCCGCGTTAAGCTCAACCTGGCTCTGCGTTTGCTTGATCCGGCGCAAAGCTGTCGGCTCCTCCGGGATCGCCAGCCGTTCGCTGATGCGTTGTGCGATCAGCTTTGCTTGATTATAGCCTCTTTCACGCAAACGTTGCTCCGATAGCGGGACGCCGACTACAAGATCCACCTCCGGCACGGCGCCCGCGAACGCGTCGGCCAGCAGGTCGCCAAGGACCGGCCCCAGGCGCGTTTGCCCGTGATACTTGAGGGCATGCACCGCGTCGCGGATGGCCTCTTCATACTGCCCGGCCAGCCAGATGCCGTCGATCCCCGGCAGTGTGCGCGGCGCAGCCGGTCGGATCGCCGCAACGCAGTGGGGACACAACAAGCTCCCGACGCGCTCGCAGTGCACGCAGACGGGTGGAAACACGAGGTCCAGCCCGACTACCCATGCCTGACGCATCAGGAGCTTGATTTGGTTCATCAGCGGCGCATCTCCCCAGTGATGCCGCCGTGCTGCCGAACGAGTTAAACGGTCGGTAGCGTCAAATCACCCCAAAGACGCCGCTCTCGATCAGAATGATGATCGCCGGTCCTAGCAGCACAATGTACAGCGACGGGAAGATCAGCAGTACCATGGGAAGCACCATCTTCACCGGCGCCTTCTGCGCCTTCTCCTGCGCGCGCTGGCGGCGCTTCACGCGCATCTGGTCCGACTGGATGCGCAGGATCTTGGCGATGCTCACGCCCAACTGCTCGGCCTGGATCAACGCCGCGACGAAGCTGGTCACGTCCGCCACCTCCATGCGCGCAGCCATATCGCGCAGGGCCTCGGTGCGGCGCTTGCCTAACTGGATCTCCTGCAAGACGCGGCCAAAGGCGATCGCCAGGTCGTCGTCCCACTTCTCGTACACCTTGCCCATCGCCTGCTCAAAGCCCAACCCCGCCTCAACGCAGATACACAGCAGGTCGAGCGCGTTGGGCAGCGCCTTGACGATACTCTCCTGGCGGCGGCTGATCTGGCCGCGAAGCTGCAACACGGGCAGGAAGTAGCCCAGGAGCGCCCCACCGATCGTGCCGAGGATGGCCTTGGTGGCCCCCCAGTCACTCACCAGGAAGAATAACAGGAACGCCCCGACGCCAAGGACCAGCATCAGCGCCACGCGCTGGCCGAAAAAGGTCGCCGGGTCCACGGATTGCGACTTCCCCGCAAGCTCAAGCTGGTGACGGATCGACTCGATCTGGTTTTCGGGCGTGAAGCGCACGACGAAATTCGCCAGCGCTTTATACATAGGTATGATGACGCGCTCCTGTAGGCTGAGCGACAACTCAAGCTCCTCCAGGGAGGCCGGAAGCTCCCGGTCGCCGTATTCGGCCAACCGGCGTTCCAGCGGATCCGCGCCGGACTCGCTGCGCATACCCACGATCACCAGCCCGCCCAGCAGCACAATGCCTATCACGATCAACGCCACAATGCCCACGAGATGCATATCGCCGCTCTCCTCCCGTTACGCTACCAGCCTAGTAATCGATGCTCACGATCTTCTGGATCACCGCCGCACCGGACCCGATCAAGCCCAGCCCCAGGCCGAGCATGGGCCACCCGCACATGCGGTTCTCGACCAGCCGCCCGGCGTAGCTCGGGCTGATGATGTACAGCAGGATGGTCAGGAACACCGGCAGCAGCGAGATGATCCACCCCGTCGCGCGGCCCTGCGCCGTGAGGACCTGGATCTCGCCCTTGAGCTTGATACGCTCGCGGATGGTGTGCCCGATCGACTCCAGGATCTCGGCCAGGTTACCGCCAACCTCGCGTTGGATGTTCACCGCCGTGTTCACAAGGTCCATGTCTTCGCTCGGCAGCCGCACGAGCAGGTGCTCGAGCGCATCCTCCATCGGGATACCAAGCTGGACCTCCTGCACCACGCGCTTGAACTCCGACGCGGTCGGTTCCGGCGACTCCTTGCCGATCGCTTCCATCGCCTGCAACACCGAGTAACCGGAGCGCAGCGCGTTGACCCACAGGCCGAGCGTATCGGGCAACTGGCTCTCGAACGCGCGGAGGCGTTGGCCCTGCTTGCGGGCCACGTAGAAACGCGGGAAGAAAAGGCCCGCCACACCGGCCACCACGCCGGCGATCGGGTTGCCAAAGATGATAAACCAGCCCACCAGGAACGTCAGGACACCGGAGATGATGTGCGCGGAGAAGTACTCGCCCACCGTCAGTTTGATATCCGCGCGGGCGAGCTGCGTACGCCACTCTTTGGCGAACTCCCGGTTGGACAGGGCGGAGTCGAGGCGCTGCGTCAGAGCGCTCGGCTCGTTTGCCAGCCGCTCGTCGTTCGCCTCCTCGAATTGAGCCAGCAGGCTGCTATACTCGGAGGTATAGCGCCCCAGCCGCTCCTCGATCTTGCTCTGTCGCTCGGACCGGATGCTGACGACGCCTACGATCAGGATGATGACGGCGATCACGCCGGCCACACCTGCAATGATTAATTCTATACCCATTGCCGTACGAACCTCCACATCGCCTGTGCGCAAGCCGTCGTTAATACCATTCTACCTGTACTCCGGGGTGCAGGGAGCAAGCAGCGCGTCCCGCACCCCACTGCCCGCCAGCGTGCAACTAGTAACGTGCCATCCCGATGCCGAACACCGCAGGCGGCAGATGCACACCAGCAGCCTCGATCTTGTCGATGAACTTGGGCCGCAAGCCCGTCGGGCGGATACGTCCGATCACCTTACCGGCCTCGATGCCCGTCTGCTCGAACTCGAAGATGTCCGACATGGTGATGACGTCACCTTCCATGCCCTGTACGTCGGTGATCTTGACGATCTTGCGCGACCCGTCGCGCAGCCGTTCCTGATGCACGATCAGGTCCAGCGCCGACGCCACCTGCTCGCGGATGGCGCGTACTGGCAGGTCCATGCCAGCCATCAGGCACATCACCTCGAGGCGGGCCAGCGTGTCGCGCGGGCTGTTGGAGTGCAGCGTCGTCAGCGACCCTTCATGGCCGGTGTTCATGGCCTGGAGCATGTCCAGGGCTTCACCGGCGCGGCACTCCCCGACCACGATGCGGTCAGGCCGCATACGCAGCGAGTTCACCACGAGGTCGCGGATGCTGACCTCGCCCCGTCCCTCGATGTTCGGGGGGCGGCTCTCCAGCGACACCACATGCTCCTGGCGCAGTTGAAGCTCGGCGGCGTTCTCAATCGTGATGATCCGCTCGTCGTTGGGGATGAAGCCGGATAGCACGTTGAGCAGCGTCGTCTTGCCGGAGCCGGTGCCGCCTGACACCACGATGTTCAGCTTGGCGATCACGCAGGCCCGCAGGAATTCCGCGATCTCCGGGGTCATTGAGCCGAACCGGATCAGGTCCTCGATGGTGAAGGGCCGCTTGGAGAACTTACGGATCGTGATCGTTGGCCCGCACAGCGCGATCGGGCGGATGACCGCGTTCACACGCGAGCCGTCCGGCAGGCGCGCGTCAACGGTGGGCGAGCTTTCGTCAATGCGGCGGCCAAGCGGCGCAACGATGCGGTCCAGGACGCGCAACACATGCTCCTCGTCCTCAAACGCCACGTTTGTGCGCGAGATGTTGCCCGCCCGCTCGACGTATACGTTCTTCGGGCCGTTGACCATGATCTCGGTCACGGTGTCGTCCGCGAGGAGCGGCTCCAACGGGCCAAAGCCGAGGATCTCCGCGACGATCGCCTCAAAGAGGCGCTGCCGCTCCGCCCGGCCAAGCACGATGCTTTCTTCGGCCAGGATCGTGGTGAACAGCTCCTCGATCGTCGTGCGCACCTCCGGCGAATGGGGGTCCACGCTGGTATCGAGTTCCGCCAACAGCTTATTCTGCACGCGGTTCTTCAGATCCAGATAAGTGTTGGTATCGGCCCGCGCAGCCATCGTGCCACCGGCTGGCGGCACGGCGGTACGGCGCCGCATCTGAGCAAGCTTTGAGTCCTGTGGGGGCTCGTCGTCCTGTCCACCTCGATCGATTCGTCGCAACAATGACATCGGTCTACCTCCACCATCCGGCCATACCAGGCACGCGTCCGAAAGCTACCAACTTACCCCGTTCCACCAAAGAGCGCGCGCAGCCCGCTCTTCGAGCGTTCAACCGGCTGTTCCTCAAACCCCTCGTCCTCGCCCTCCTCGACGCTCTTACGCACGAACTCCGCAAGCATCACCAACTCGCGCCCCGGCGAACGTGACTTCAGCTTGGCGACCAGCGGCACACCCTGGTTGACGGAGGTGAGCACCGCCCGATCGTCCTGCGGGATGGAGGCCACCACCTTGCGCTTGAGGTGGTTTTCGATCGAGGTCAAGGGCACCGTACCGCGACCGCGATCCTTCTCGTTCACCACGCGGTTCAGCACGAACAGCACCTTCTCCGACAACCGGCTCGGGCGCTCCAGCGTGTCCAGGATGTCCAGCATCTTGCGGGCGTTACGGATCGCGGGGATGGTCGGGGTAGCGACCAGAACGATCCGCTCAGCGACCTCGAACAGCTTGAGCGTCAGGTCATCGTACTGCGTGGGCGTGTCGATCACGACGTAGTCGTAGAGGGTGCCCAGGAGTTGCACCAACTCTTTGATGTCGCCCGATGTGATGTCATACGCCTGCTCCGGGTGCGAGGGCGCAGTCAGCACCTTCAACCCGCTCCCGTGTGTGACGACCACATTCTCCACCACGTCCGCGTCCAGGTCGCCCACCGACTGCGTCAGCTTCGAGATGTTCGCCGCTGACTGCAAGTTCAGGAAGGCGTCCACGTCACCGAACTGCAACGCGCAGTCAACCAGCAGCACCCGCGTATCGGGGCGCATCAGCGCCGAGGCGATGTTCGTTGCTACGGTGGTGGTGCCCACACCGCCCTGCGGACTGTACACCACGATGATGTGCCCCGCCGCCTGGATCGGCACGATGGCCTTCTTCGGCACATCACCCTTGATGGTACGAGCCATAGCCATCTGGGCTTCCTGCTGGCGCACCGGCTCGTTGCGCTCGTACACGCGGCGGATGGTGGTGTAGAGTTCCTCGCTGGCGATGGGCTTGGTCAGGAAATCGCGCGCCCCGGCCAGCATCGCCTGGCGCAGGTAGCCCGGCTCGCTCTGGACGGACACGATCACGACGGCGGCGGTGCGCACGGCGGTGCTGATCGCCTTCGTGGCTGTGATGCCGTCCATATCCGGCATGTTGATGTCCATCAACACCACGTCAGGCCGCATCTCCGTGGCGATCTGGATCGCCTCGCGCCCCGTCCCGGCCGCGCCTACCACCTCAATATCCGGCTCGAATGCCAGCAACTTACGCAGATTGTCGCGCACATCAGGGATGTCATCGACGATCAGCACTTTGATGACCTGTTTAGGGGCTCCACTCGTCATTGAGGCCTCACGATCCCTACTCGTCCCATTGACCCATTAGGCTGAAGCGCGACCTTATGGCATCCGCTCAGGTCGCGCTTCGTCGCTGTCTCTATACCCAGATTATACAGCCCAGCACAACCCTAGGCCGTGTCTATTCCGCCGGCGTCGGATCGGTTGACTCGGCCAGGAAGCTAAAGACGGAACCCAGATTGAACCGGCGCACGCTCGTGATCGGAGGCTCAAGCGCGAATGGCAGGCGGTCCGGCTGGGCGATGTTGAAGTTCTGGATCATGTATTGCAGCGTGACCGACTGCGTGGGCGCCGAGC